>MFFV01000001.1:0-7298 GCA_001777995.1 Candidatus Falkowbacteria bacterium RIFCSPLOWO2_02_FULL_45_15
AAACCGATTATTGACAAAGTTTTTCCGCTTAAAGCAGCGGCCGAAGCACAACGAAGAATGATTGAAGGTAAGCATATTGGTAAAATTGTATTGGAGATTTAACGGCTCGCCATGAAACCTCTTCGTCCGTCATCCTTCAATGGAAATAATTTAACAATCTAAATTATGGACTTCGACTATACCCAAACAACATTAAAAAGCTTTGATTTAGCCGTAAAAAGCGTTGAAGATGAAATTGCCAAAGCGGGGATGCGGGTTTTACATATCCACGATGTTCAGAAAACTCTGATGGAAAAAGGATTTGAGAGAAATTCGTTTAAAATCGTCGAATTTTGCAACGCAAAATACGCCAATGATTTTTTAAATGCCGATATTAAAATCGGACTTTGCCTGCCTTGTAAAATCAATGTTTATGTTAAAGACGGCCGAACGTTCATTTCCGGCATGCGCCCAAATATTCTCTCTCAATTTTTTCCCGACGCCGATCTGGGAGATAAGCCGCAGGAAATAGACAAAAAAATCCAAGATATTATCAATAATGCTAAATAGCTATAAAAAATTACTGCGCTCTCGCCTCCACTGCGGCTCGGGGCGAATAACACAGTACATGCGGTTAGGGACTCGGCTCGCCCATCTCCTTAATCCCGAGCACTAGGGACTACGGATATACCGATAAGTTAGACGAAATTAATTTTTCTCCTATTTTATGGACAAAGTTGATTCAATAAATATATGTATTCCCGTGGTCTCCGCAATAATCGAGCGGCATGGCAGGGATGAAACCGAAATTTTAGTTCAGACTAGATGGAAGCCAGAAAGAGACCCGGAATATTCTGGAACTTTAGAAATCCCTGCTGGCTGGATAGACCGTTACGAAAATGTTTTTGCTGCCCTAAAAAGAGAAGTACTTGAAGAAACAGGCTTGCGTGTAACCAAAATTTTTCCAGATATAAAAACAAAAACATTTTCTCCACGAGATGACAAAAATTTTGCTTTCGTTCCTTTCTGCTGCCAACAGCAGACTAAGGGCGGTAAACCGTGGATTGGCTTCGTGTTTATTTGCGAAGTTGAGGATAAAGAGCCCGTGCCGCAAGACGATGAGGTTAAGGATACTAGATGGATTAAAAAATCCGAACTTAAAAAAATGGTGACGGAAACTCCGGAAAAATTTTTTACTCTCCAGTTGGGCCCGCTCGATTATTATCTTGATTATTACGAAGAGAGAAAATAAAAAACAATCTCTTTAACTGTTGTCAAAAAGACAAAAATTTGATTTATCGCTAAAACTAATTCGTCGCTAAAATACTTCTCTTATACGAACTTAGGTTTTCCAGCGCAATGCCCGTTCCTTTAGCAACGCAAAACAGCGCTTCGTCCGCGACATAAGCCGGCACGCCGGTCGTGCGCGCGAGCAGTTGGTCAATGTTGCGCAAAAGCGAACTGCCGCCGGCGAGCACCATGCCTTTATCCATAATGTCCGCCGCGAGCTCGGGGGGCGTATTCTGCAGTACCTGCTTAACGGAGGTGACGATAGCCTCTAATTCGTTTTGAATGGCGTCCGTCACGTCGTCCGAAGTGGCGGTCACGATGCGCGGCAAGCCGGAAACGATGTCGCGCCCTTTTATCTCCATCACTAATTTATTTTCTAAATACAGAGCCGAGCCGATGTTAATTTTTATTTCTTCCGCCGTGCGCTCGCCGATGGCTAAATTGTATTTTTTGCGGATGTAATTCGCAATCGCCGCGTCAAATTTATTGCCGCCCACGCGCACCGAATTAATGGCGACGATGCCGCCCAAACTAATAACCGCCATTTCCGCCGTGCCGCCGCCGATGTCAATAATCATGTGGCCCGAAGCCGAACCGATGGGAATGTCCGCGCCGATAGCGGCCGCGACCGGCTCTTTAATGATGTAGGCGGCTTTGGCGCCGGCGGCAATGGTCGCGTCCGTTACCGCGCGGCGTTCGGTAGAAGTGATGCCGGCCGGAACCGCGATCATCACTTCCGGCCGGAACAAGCGAACGCCGCCCAAAGCTTTGTTCAAAAAATAGCGCAGCATCGCTTCGGTCGTTTTATAATCGGCAATCACCCCGTCTTTCAGCGGCTTAATGGCGACGATAGTTTCCGGCGTCCGACCGACCATTTCTTTGGCTTCATTGCCCACGGCCAAGATTTTTTTGTCGGTCAGGGATATGGCTACTACGGAGGGCTCGTTAATTACAATACCGCGCTTGGGCAAATGCACCAGCGTATAAGTTGTTCCGAGATCTATGCCGATTCTTTTGGCAAACATAAATGTTCAAAAAGTCTTTATGGATTTAGATGGTTAGCGAACCTTTAATGCCTGCCCGCCCCAAATATTGTCATTGCGAGCGACCGAGGGGAGCGAAGCAATCTCGTTGTTATTCCGGGTAAAATCGGGATTGCTTCGTCGCTCCGAGCGACTCGGGACTCCTCGCAATGACAGCTAATTAATTCGTGGCATTCGTGTAGTCGCAAGCAGATATAAGTCCGCAAGTAGTTTTCGCGTTAAAGGTTCGGTTTGACCAATTAAATCCGTACCAAGTTTCTTGAATTACGCCACTTTAAGAAATACTTAAGCCAGCTGGCGATATGAATTCTGATGCTCGGATTAAAAATCCCCGTCAGCCAACTGCCCTCCCCGCTAAAGCGCTGCGGGTAATGGATAAAAACGGCTTGGGGATAATACCAAACTTCCCAGCCCGCCTGCCACAGTCGGCGGCAAAGGTCGGTGTCTTCAAAGCCCAAAAAATACCGTTCGTCAAAATAACCCACCTGCTCTAACGATTTACGGCGGATAAATAAACAGGCGCCGTAAAGCCAGTCCGCCCGGCTGGCTTCGTCGTAATTTTGATCTTTAGTTAAATATAAGTCTAATTTATGCTGAATGGCGTTTAATTTTTGCAACGGCGTCCGCCGATATACCGGCGTCAGCAATAAAGGAAAGCGGCAGCGGGTATATTGCAAACTGCCGTCCGGATTGATTAATTTCGGCCCGACCAGGCCAATTTGGGGATTAGCAGCCATAAAATCATACATCTTGTTAACCGCCCCCGCTAAAGCTACCGTATCCGGATTTAAAACGACCAAATATTCCCCTCTTGCCTGCTTAACGCCTAAGTTATTGCCGGCCCCCATGCCTAAATTTTTAGGGGACTCAATTAAAATAACGCCCGCGAAATTTTGCCCGAGCGTTTCTTTTACGCCGTCGCGAGAATCGTTATCCACTACGATGATTTCGTAGCGTAAGCCGCTCCAATCCAACTCCATGATGCTGCGCAGGCAATTTCTAAGCAAGCCCTTTGATTTGTAGTTTAAGATAATAAAAGAAATATCCATAAATAAAATTTCTAATTCCTAATTATTCCCCCGCCGCAGCGGGATCCCGCCATAGCGGTGATAATGTCTAAATTTGAAATTTATTTAGAATAATTAGGTTAATTAGCAATTAGACGTTCTACTTTATCCATCTGCCCACGCTTTTAGATTTTATTTTTTTGCGTTCCGCTAGCAGCCGCGGCAATTGCGAAATAACCTCTGCCCAAGCCCAAAGCGACCTTTGTTCCAGCAACAAAATATACAAAAACTTTTTTAACTCGTACCAGCAGATAAAAATTCCGTAGCGGGCAAAATCAGCGGCGGGCCAGTCTTTGATTAAAATAAAAAGATGGTTGCGGTAGGAAAGGTAATTTGCCCCAGATGGTTTCCGCCGGCGGTTGGCAACCACACCAATCAGAGTTGAGGTTTCGTTACCTCCGATACTGCGGTCATGATAGGCAACGGCGCTGCCTACGCGCCAAGCTTGCCAGCCGCTGGCCTGCAGGCGAAAAGCCAAATCAACGTCCTCATGATAGCTAAAAAAATGTTCGTCAAGGCAGCCGACTTGCCGCAACGCTGCAAGCCGATAAAGCGGCAAACAACCGGAAACGCCAAACACCTCTTGGGTGGCATCATATTGACCCCGGTCTTGTTCTCCCGCTCCTCGGTCCGCCACCCGGCCGGAACGAAATAAACATAATCCCGTGGTGTCAATAATATCGGTTTTCCCCGCGTTCGTCAATTTATCCCTCCCCTTTCCAAAATATTCCAAACTATTGATATTATCGCTATTACCGTCCTTATTAAAATAATCTTCGTCATATTCTCTATATTCCCGAAAGGGGCGGGATTTAGCGGCGTATTTAAAATTCCAGCGCAAAATTTTACCTGCCGCCGCCCCGACGGACAAATTAACCTCCATAAAATTAATCAAAGCGGCAATATAATCCGGCTCTAAAATCGTATCCTGATTAAGCAACAAAATAAACTCGGAGCGGCAGAGCTTAATTATTTTATTATGGCCGGCGGCAAAGCCGATATTAGCCGGTTCCGGCGGCAAAATAACAACGTTGCTCCGCCCGCTGCTTATTTCTTTAACGATGGCCGGACTGTTATCGCTCGAGCCGTTGTCTAAAATAAAAATTTGGCGCTGGTTATGTTTTTGGTTAAAAATTGAATCCAAACAATACGGCAGATAGGCCGCGCCGTTATAAACCACCAAACTGATGGATAATTTATTCGCCATAAATAAAATTTGAGACCGCCCGCCATTAAGATGGAAAAACGGCCTCCTTGTCAGAACGATAATAATAACTTGCCTTAGCCGCCGCTAGCGGCGTTAATTTCCACCGCATCGCTGATGGTCCCTTCGCCCGCAACACTGACGGGCGCGTGGCTAGAATAGCCTTCCGCCTGCATCGATTCCAGTTTAAATTGCACCCTTTTGCCGGCAGTGATGTTTTCTGTGTCCGCCTTAATAGTTAACCCTAAAGTAGCCCCTGCCCTAATAGTTATGTTCAAATTAGAAAAAGTATAAGTGCGCGAATTCGGCTGGGAGATTACTCCAGAAACGCGGTTTCCGGAATAGAGCGCGAGCTCCGCAAAGCCGGACGCGTAAGTCACGTCATCCGAGGAAGTGGCTAAACTCATTACGATATTAGTAATTTTAATTTGTTCGTCAACCGATGCCGCTAAACTGAAGCCGCCTAATTCAACCGCATCAGCGCCGGCTATGGCCGCGCCGCTATTCACTAGAGCGCCGGCGGTAAGCGTCAGGCGCGGCGCGTAGACCTGCATCAGTTGCCCCATGGCAGCCACCGCTTGCGTGTAGGTGGTATTGTCCAAGCCGATTTTATAGCTTAACTCGGGAATATTAATACGGTAAGAATTGTTAGATTGCGCGTCTTCCGGCACCTTGATTACTACCCAAATAATAGGGGCGGCGTTCGCCGCAATTTTATGGTTGCCTAAATTTACATCAGCCGTTACGCCCCCCCGCGTTCTTTCTTTATCAACGGTAACGATAACCTCCCGGCTGATTTTTTCCATCAAAGAAATGTCGTTGGCAATGTCGGGCGCGCCGTTAAACTTTTCCACCTGCAATTTGAGCCGCTGTAAATAAATGTCTTGCCCCGCGTTGCGCAGTTCAAATTGAGCAAAGATGGTATTGTCTTGGCCGCGAAAAATTTCCCGCTCACTGTCGGTCAAGCTAGAGGCAAAAAATCCGACCCCCGCCCGCCTAAACGCTACCTTGTTGTAGTTGTCGCTTGCCCCCTGGCCAATGGGGAAATTATCCGCGCTCGCCACCACTAAATTAAATCCTTGGGTCAGTCCCCTCACCTGGATGTCGTCGGCGCTGTCAATAACGAATTTTAAAGTTGAGCCCTCTCCCTGCAGAATGTCTATTTTTAACGATACTTCCACCGGACTATTTTTAGCGACCGTGATGTTGTTATCGGTTAAATTAAAAGTCGCTTTGCCGTTCTGTAAAGACCTAACGGCGCCGATTAAAGCGCGGTCGCGGTAAAGGGAGATGTTTTCAACGTCGTTATCGTTAGCGGTGCCGTAATTAGTAAAAGTAAGGGAGCTGACGGCCGCTCTTTCGTTGCCGCTGGTTTCCTCTAAGGTAAATCTGGCGACCGCTTCGTTTCTGGATCCTAAATTTACGTCCCGCAGGGTATTGTTAATGGTCTGGCTTGATATTCTAACTTGGCCGATTAAATTATCAGCGGCTATCAGCTTATGCGTGGCGGCAAAAAGGGGAAAAATTCCGCTAACAGTTGCGTCCGCTTGGATGTCGCTTTCCGCCTGGATGCCCAAACTGACGGTGTGGTTTGTTTCTTGCCCGGGCGCAAAGCTAATTTTTACGCGTAAAACTTTAGGCAAGGCGCGCGGAATGACCACCGGGCTTCTAAAATTGACGTTAATTAAATTGCCGCTGATATTGGCGTTAGAAGCAAACACCGCCCCATTTTCATCTTCCACTCTGGCGGCCGTTATTTTATTGATGTTCAACAAGCCGCTCTTAGTCAACTTTAAACCGCTAATATTGACATTGCCTGATAACGCCTGAAACCTAAAGACGGCTGCCAAATTACCGGCGGTGGCAAAAGGCAAAATGCTTGCGGCCGGCGAGCTCGCGTCAAGAGTGACGATCACTTGTTTAGTCGCTGACGGGGTTGCCGCCGCAACGGTTTCTTGGCTGGAACGCACTAAGTCAATGTTAAAATTAACGGTTTGATAAGTATCCAGATCAGCCTGGCTAACGGTCAAAATTTTGCCCCAAGAAAAACCGGCGTTCAGGAATTCGTTCTCGCTCGGAACCCAGGCTTTTTGGTTGCCCCGCAAGTAATATATTTTCGCGCTGCTTGCTTCTTTCAGCAACGCCGCGTCCTCCCAAAAGCTTAAATCCTTGCCGCTTACTTCCACTACCTCGGCCCAGCGGTTGCCGGGGTAAGAAGAGAATGCCTGCGGCGTGAGATGATATTTCTTTAAATTATTGCCGTAGTTTAAAAAATAAACTCTGCCCGTGCCCCGCTCTTTCGCTAAACGCGCCAAAGGATATCTTTGCAATTCGGCGGCGCTGACTACCCGGACGTTGCGGAAATTATAATCGTAGGAATAAAAAACTTCCTCGTTGCGGATGGGATGCTTAAAACCGCCGACAATGGCGTAAACGGTTGGATTTTGGGCTGATTTAACTAAGCGCGCCTGGCTGCTAAATAAACTTAACCCGCCGCTATTTTGCACTTGCACTCCCAGCACTTTTCCTTCCGACAAATATCTGTCAAACACGTAAGAAAAAGCGACTGCCGCGAGAGTAAAAGCGAGTAAGCTTAAAAGAATAAACCATAAAATCGACGTTTTCATCGCGCGCCACCAAATTGTTATGGTCATAAGTTGTTATTTTATCTACAGTTATATTATACCATAAAGTAGCTTTTGGCTACAAACAAAG
>MFFV01000001.1:7359-22366 GCA_001777995.1 Candidatus Falkowbacteria bacterium RIFCSPLOWO2_02_FULL_45_15
AGTTTACACGCCTGCAAACGCTGGAGCCGAAGGTGGGATTCGAACCCACGGCCTACTGTTTACAAAACAGTTGCTCTAACCACTGAGCTACTTCGGCGCTAGCGACTGCTTTAAAATTTATAAATTTCTTAATTAGAGTATCACAATCTCAATATTTTATCAACATAAATCGGCGCTGATAAAAAATTTTGCGTTCCGGCGCTTGGTATTTTTTTTACTTCGTCATAGTTTTCTATAACCCATCTCATCTTTTTAACCAGATCTGCTCGGTTCCCTGCCTGAAATAAAAATTCCGCGTCTAAAATCTCCGGCATGCCGCCGATGTCAGACGCTATCACCGGCAGACTATTCTGTTTCGCTTCCATAATAACCGTCGGTTGATTTTCGTAGCATAACGATGGCACTACCAGGCAATTTGCCTCATACATTAAATTCTGTACTTCTGCATTATCTTTCTTCCCTAAAAATTTTATTTGAGAATTTATTGCTAACTTTTTACTTCCCCGTCCGCCTGAATATCCTCCGGATTTTCGGCGGGTTACTTCTAACTTCTTACTTTCTTCTGCACCAACGATCCATAATTCACACTTATCATTATCCAATGCCTTAAATGCGCCCGCTAATAACTCCACCCCCTTGTGCTTGTTAATTTGCCCGACATACAAAAAAATAAATTTTCCTTGACTGTTTTTGCGTTCTACATTCTGCATCCCGCGTTCTGCATTCCGCGTTATCGGATTCCCCATCACCACTTTTTTTGATTTTCCAAAAAATCCTCTTTTCTCATGTTCTTGCATCAGCCAGGCTGACGGAGAAATCACCACATCCACCGAATTAAATAATTTTTTAGTGCGCCATTGATAAATGCGCGCCGCCCAACTGTCAACTTTTTTTTCCCGCCCAACTATCATCAATCCGGACGGATGCAAAAGCTGAATGTCGTGCAGAGTATGAAGGTGTCTGCTGCCGCAATGTTTAATCGCAAGCGGCGTTAAAAATCCCACGCCCATTAAATTATGCGTCATTACTAAATCCGGCTGCTCTGCCTTTAAAATTTTTTTAATTTTAAAATAACTAGGCGCGTTAAACATGTCAATCAAGTGCCAAAGAAGTCTCAATGCTGCCGGCAGCTTATGCAGATTGTAATAGGAAATTATGTTCCAGGGATAAAAAAAGTGACGAGTAACGAGTGACGGGTAACGAGTGACATGGCTGTCGTTGTGAGGAGCTTGAGACGAAGCAATTTCGTCATTAAGTGGCTTTTTACTTTTAACTTTATAACTTTTTAACTCTATCATCGGCCGCGTTGCAATAACAAAAACCTTATGTTTTGCCTCTTCTAAACCAGTCGCGATATTCTCCACGACCCTTTCCGCTCCGCCGCGCGCGTATTCGCCGCATAAGTTGTTTATTAAGCATATTTTCATAATTTATAATTCGTAATTTTTAATTGAAAATTGCCTGCAACTTATCCCCTATCTTCCTCCAATCATACTTTTCCTCCACCAACTCCCTCGCCGCCCGCCCCATTTTCAGCCGCTTTTGCGGATAGCGCAAATATTCTTCCAGCTTTTTTTGCAGGTGCCGGACGCTGCCGGGCGCGACCGTTATTCCTTGCACCCCATTTTCAAATACCGAACGCACGCCGGGCAGGTCCGACGCCATTACCGGCACGCCGCAGGCAAACGCTTCAACCAGCACCATCCCAAACGCTTCGCTTTTGTCAACGGAAGGCAAAACAAAAATATCCGCCAAATTATAATATTTTACCAGTTCTTCATCGCTGACTCTGCCGGCAAAAATAGTTAATTTGTCAATGCCTAATTCCCTCGCTTGATGTTCATAATCAGTGCGCAAGTTTCCATCGCCAACGATGAGTAATTTAATATTTAATATTGAATATTTAATATTAGATACTGCGCGCAAAAGAATTTCTACGCCTTTAAAGCTATGGGCGGAATCAAGCGCGCCTACAAATAAAATCACCCGCTCGCCTTTCTTTATTCCTAACTTATCCCGCAACTCTTGCAGTTCCATAATGTCATAAGGCAAAACATGGAATTTATCCAAATGCACGCCAAAAGGAATTTCGCTGAATTTTTCCGGCCAAGCTTTAAAATATTTTTTAACGCTGGAATGCGCCACATAATCCAAGGAGGCGGAAATAATTTTATCCGCCCGCTTGAATAAACTTTTTTTAATAATCAAGGACGGCAGGCTTAAAATTTTAGCGCGCCAGCTTAACGCCGGCGTGTCCATATGAAAATGTATGATTAACTTTTGCCGCGGATGCAAAAATTTATAAAGCCACGCAATCTCCGCTCCGCCAAAGAATGGGTAATGTAAATATACGGCGTCAAAATTTTTCAGCTCTTGATACAACGATGGCACGAAAGCGCCGAGACCAAGTTGTAAAAACGGCTGCAAATATTTTATTTCCATTATTGATGCCCCCCTCTCCTTTATAAGGAGAGGATTGCCTGCCGGCGAGGCAGGGCTGAGGTGAGGTTCGTATTCGGGCGTAAAAACCGTCACTTCATTTTTGGACGCTAAAATCTTTGCAATTTCATATGCGGAATTTCCCATGCCACCTTGATACGGCGGAAAAACGGCGGTAACAATAGCTATTTTCATAAAATTTGACGAATTTTTTTAGCTATGATATTATTAAATTGACAATCAAATATCTTTAAATGCTCTCGGTAGGAAAGTGCTGGAATACACTAATAAATTCAGCCCTGACCTGCCAAGAGCATTGGCTAAAATCACGTCAGCGCCTCTTGGCAAAAGACGTGATTTTTTGTACCTTACAACTTTTTGAGAGGAGAAATAGCACATGTTCCATGCCTTTCGTAGATTTCAAGCAGTGGCTGCTAATATGCAAGATATGATAGAGGAAAAGCGCCGCAAGGAGGAAATAAAAGCGTTGGAGAATATGGCAGACATTATCGCTTTAATTAGCAGACAGCCCGCCGAATCAAGTAACGCACATTTGCGGGAAACTTTCAAAGATTTTAACTCACTTAGTCTGTTAGAAAAAGCCCGGATTGCCGAAACGATACTAAACACTATCTACCAAAACAGGCAAAACTGGAAAACAAGCCGGCAGGGAATCAAAGATTGGGCATGGATCGTAGGAGTAGTAGGCGCTTCAATTACTTATATCATTAAATCCATCGCCTCCTTTTTCTCTTCGTAACCTCCGCAATTAATTCGTTCTATCTTAGCCAGAGTCTTCCTTAAAAGATTCTGGCATTTTTTTAGCTTTTTTATAAATTATACGTGGTGTCGCTTCGGCGCTCAACCGCTAAAATAAAAATAGAACCATCATTTTTTAGGCGATAGATGATTCTAATTTTTCCTTTCCGAGCACGAAAAATATTATCATACCCTTTAAGTTTTTTTATCTCTAAATTTTTAAATGCTTTATTCTGTAAGTTCTGTAAAATTTCTTTTATTATTGCCCGTTCTTTGTCGTTCAACTTCCTTAGCGCTTTAGATATCTTATCCATAAAGATTATTTAAAGCCGTGACAAAATATCCTTGATGTTAACTCCGCCTTTTTTTATTTTAGTAAAATCAACTGCCTCTTCCCATGCTTCGTCCAGTAATGGCGCCATTCTAAACAATGGCCTTGATTGCTTAAAAATAATAAAAGATTCGCCCCGCGCTACTCTTTGGGCATACTTGGCAATATTTTGGCGCAACTCTTTTAAACCAACTATATTTTTCATAATTTTAAAAAATAATTAGTTAAACTTTAGGTTAACTTTAGTTTAACAAAAAATATTGGGGGCGTCAAATATCATCCAAATATTTATGATTTTTAATTTCCGGCGGCAAGCACTCCTGCTCCTCCCGATAATCATACTCCGGCGAATATTTATAACCTTTGCCGTAGTTTAATTCTTTCATCAATTTTGTCGGCGCGTTGCGGATGTGCAACGGCACGGGCAGAGCGCCGTATTGTTTTACATCGGCAGCTGCCTTGCCATAAGCGACATACAGTTCGTTGCTTTTTTTTGATTTGGCCATGTACACAACCGCTTGCGCTAAATTTACCGAACACTCGGGCATACCAATGTAATGGCAGGCCTGATACGCCGCGACTGCCTGCGGCAGGGCTAAGGAATTAGCAATACCGATATCTTCGGAAGCAAAGCGGATCAGGCGGCGCGCGATATATAGCGGGGCCTCCCCGCCTTCAAGCATTCTAGCCAGCCAATACAACGCCGCATCCGCATCCCCGCCCCGCATTGATTTATGCAAGGCGGAAATAATGTTGTAATGCTCTTCCCCCGTCTTGTCATACAGCAGTGATTTTTGTAACGCTTCTTCAATGATTTTTTTGTCTATTACTCCCCTCTCCTTGGCAAGGAGAGGGATTGGGGGTGAGGTTTGCGCCGCCAACTCCAAAGCGTTCAACGCCACTCTCGCGTCCCCGTCCGACATCTCGGCTAAATATTGCAACGCGTCCGGCGCAATTTTTATGCTCCGCAATGCCGGCTCTTTAGTTAATGCCCGCTCCGCTAATTTTTTAATATGCGCGGCGGTTAATTTTTCCAGCACAAAAACGCGGCAACGCGACAGGAGCGCGGAGATAACTTCAAAAGAAGGATTTTCGGTAGTCGCGCCAATCAAAGTAATAATGCCGCGTTCCACATGCGGCAACAACGCATCCTGCTGCCCTTTGTTAAAACGATGAATCTCGTCAATAAAAATAATGGTCTTTTTGCCTTCTTTCAGCCTTTTAGCCGCCGCTTCCACTTCCCGCCGGATGTCTTTGACGCCGCTTGATACCGCGCTTAGCGGCACGAATTCCGCCTGCGTCAGATTGGCAATGATGCGCGCGAGCGTTGTTTTGCCGCAACCCGGCGGCCCCCAAAAAATAATAGAGGGCACGCGGTCCCGTTCTACTGCTAGCCGTAAAATTTTTCCGGCCCCAATAATTTTTTCCTGCCCGACAAACTCGTCTAGCGTGCGCGGGCGCAGGCGGTCGGCCAAAGGGGCGTTTGAGTTTGTAAAATTATATTGCGACACAAAAATTTATAAATTTCTAATTCCTAATTTCTAATCAAGCCCCTTAGAAATTAGAAAATTTATTGTCCAAATCTTCTCCCCCTCTTATTATATTCGTCTAAAATGTTAATCACGTCCATTTCTTCAAAATCCGGCCAATATTTTTTAAAAAATAACAGTTCGGAATAGGCGCTCTGCCAAAGCAAAAAATTGGACAAGCGCTGTTCGCCGGCGGTGCGCACTATTATATCCGGATCGGGCAACTGCCCGTTGTACAAATACTTGCGGATAATTCCTTCGTGAATTTGTTCTTCGGTTAGTTGATGCTTAATAATTTTTTTTACGGCGTCAATCAATTCCGGCCGGCCGCCGTAGTTAAAACAAATATTGAAAGTGCCGGACAAATTGGTTTTTGTTTTTTCCATCGCCTCTTCGCATAAGGACGGCAACTCTCCGGGCAATTCATCCAAGCGTCCGCTGAAAAGCACGCGATAGTCTTTCTTTTTAAAATCTTCCGACAATTCTTTAATGCCTTGCTCCAACAGGGCCATTAAGTAACTAACTTCCTCTTTGGCTCGGCTCCAGTTTTCGGTCGAAAAAGCGTACACGCTTAATACTTTTACGCCGCGCAAAAAAAACCAGTCGGTTGCTTCTTTCATTTTGGCATAGCCGCGCCGATGCCCTTCCAATTGGGGCAAATTGCGTTCGCGCGCCCAGCGCCGGTTGCCGTCCATAATTAGACCGACATGAACAGGAATTTTCTTTTTAACTCCATCATTCATAAATTACAATTTTTAAAAATTAAAAATTTATTATTTTTACAAGTTTAACTCTCTCCCCCGCCCCGCTGATAATTTTTATATTTTCTTTAGTTACGGCAAACTCTTGCGCTAAAAATTTAATCAGCTCCGCGTTCGCTTTGCCTTTAACCGGCGGGGCAGCGACGTCTATTTTAATAGTTTGGTCGCTCATTAAATCTTTCACTTTGGTTGCCGTTGCCTGCGGACGAACCTTAATACGCAAATATATTTCGCCAGTACGCCGCAATTGTCGTTTAAACTCTGATAAATCCATACTCACTTGACTTATTTTAAGGCAAACCTTAAGCTGATGTCATCCTAACAAAAACAAAGGAGATCTTTCAATGACATCAATTACTATTTCTCAATGGGGCTTAATTTTAGCTGGTAGTGGTTTTGTGTTAACATTAATTTGCGAAATAATGGTTATCTGCCTTCCCAAAAAAGAAACGGGAGCGGACGCTAATATCACCGAGTACCAAAAAAATAACTTTATCCGATGTTCTTGGCTGGGCATCATCCTGATGGGAGGGAGTATCTTTATTTTCGTGGGTAATTATCTGTATAATTACTTCTTCTACTTTACCCGGTAAGTAAAAATAGTTTGCCCGCTAAAGCCTCGGCTTCATCGCTGGGGCTTTTTTATCTAATAATAAATTAAAAAATCACGAAAATTTTTTATAGCGGCGTTAACCGCTTTTACTTCTTTAATTTGCGCCCCACGCGTCCCGCTCTGGCACCAGGCGACAAATTTGTTTAAAGTTTCCTCTTCTCCTTCCGCCTCAATATATACTGACCCGTCCGGCTCATTGCGGACAAAACCAACTATTCCCAACTCCTGCGCTTTTTGTTCGCTCGCGTAACGAAAACCGATTCCTTGCACCCGACCGATTATTTTAATATTAAAATGCTTGAGCATACCTAAATTTTTTCTCGTTCGCTTACACGCCTTGATTGTTATCGATTGTCACCGTTCCCTTGCAACATCCCGCGCGCCTGCCGTGATTGTGTTTTGGCTAAATTGCGTTGCGCCACTTCTTCCAAATCAAAATCCAAATCGGCAGCAATCTGCGCCAGATACCAAAGCACGTCGCCTAATTCTTTGATAATTTCTTGTTTGTGCCCGTCGTTGATTTGGCCATCGTGGTCGCGTAAAATTTTTTTCATTTTTTCCGCTACCTCCCCGGATTCGCCCACCAGCCCAAGCACCGGATAGGTTAAACCGTATCCTTTAGCCGGATATAATGCGGTCCTGCGCGACTCGCGCTGATATTCGTTAAATGTCATATTTTAATTTAATTATATGTTAATCGGTAAGCGGTAATGCCAAAGGCAACCGCGACATTAAGCGACTCTTTTTTGCCGCGCATGGGAATGGCTACAATTACGTCAGCTTGCGCCAAAATTTCCGGCGGCAGCCCGTCGACTTCCGCGCCTAAAATCAAGACTATCTTACTTTTCCTGAAGGCGAGATTCCGAAATCTCGCCTTCACAGGAAATAATAAAACCGCTTTTTTATCCTGTTCCAACGCAATAATAGTATACCCCTCCTGTTTTAATTTTTCCAGCGCTGCTAAAGTTGATTTAACTTGCTCCCAAACGACTGTTTTTTCCGCTCCCAAAGCGACTTTAGCTAATGCTTTGTTAGGCAAACCAAAGCGGTCAATCGGCGCGGGCGTGATGCCGCATAAGTATAATTTCGCGCAACCGGCCGCGTCCGCCGTGCGAAAAATTGAGCCGACATTATGGTTAGAACGGATATTGTGCAAAATTGCTATCATAATGATTTAAACATAACAAAAATAGAGCTTGTCGTCCAAAAGAACGCCAGCTCTATTTAATGCTTTATCCATACACCTTCCAGAATACCCCCACACCAAATTTTGGTGTTGGGGTTTAATACCCGGCGGTGAAGGTGTTTGGATTTATTTTTTATTACTTTCCCTCGCCGGCGCCGCCTCGCTTTAACAGTTTAACTAAATACACCGCGATAATCACTAAAATAATCGTCATCACTAAAGCGTAGACAAATTTGGCGATGACGGTATCTTTGCCAAACGGAAAAACTTTTTCAATTAAGCTGGCAATAGCGTCGTTCCAGGCTAAGCTCGCCACCAGCCCGAAAGCGCCGATGATGTAGCCGGAAATGCGCTCCCGGAATTCTTGTTGTAGTTTGTTCATATATTATTTATAATTTACTTTTTTAGTCTACCAAAAATAAAATAAATGGCCAATAGATTTTTAAAATAAAAGTCTCGGACTAATCATTTAGCTCGAGACCGATAACCACTTCCGGATTTTGGCTAATAAATTATAGCTTACAATCAATCTGGTGACAACGGTTAAGGCGACGCAACCTGTAATAATTATTCCGGCCAGAAAACCGGCGCCAAAACTAATGAACAAACCGACAAAAAAATCAACCCCGAGGCCAATGCCAAAACCAAAGCCCAAGCCGGCAGCGCAGCCAGCGCCCAGACTAACGACCAAGCCAGCGATTATGCTGATAATACCTGCCAATACTAAACCAGCAATAAAACCCGTAGTAAAATCAGCGCTCAAAACAATAAATAACCCAACGGCTATACTAATAATTACGCCTATGCCCGGCCCGATAAGCAAGCCGATCGCCATGCCAATGTCAAAATCATTTAACTTCTCCCCCGCAGTATCAAAGAACATTATTATTACCGAGACAACAGATATCGCTAAGAGCGGATTCCACCAGCGGGAAATTTCTAGCGATAAAAAATATCCGCCGTACTTAATTAGCTGGGCACTGATTAAGCTCGGCACTTGCTGTGCGAGCAGGTGCCATATTATCATTCCGCAACCAACCAGGCCAAGCATAAACAAAGACCACCTTAGCATCAATTTTATTCTTCTCATTCCCTGTCTCCTTTTTTAAAATTGTAAAAAACAAGCAACAACTTAAGTAATGAACAATATAACAAAAAACTGTCAACCAGTCAAATGGCGAAGTTAATAAATTTTAAAATTTAAAATTAACAAACTACCCTTTACCGCTTTATTTTATTAGACAAAAAGGCAAAAAGCCAGACGCCCGCCGCCGCCGCTATATTCCAGATAATCAACCCGGAAATAAAGTACCCGATACCGAAAAAATCTGACTGAAAAGTTACTTCGGCGTGCAGGGAATATTTCATAAATAAACTTCTGATTGGCGGATAAACCGCCACCCCCGCGTAGCAAACGATATAAACGATACTTACCCAAGCCGAAGCGACTTTAAGTAAATGTTTGGTGTTAATCATAGTTTTCAATTTTTTCACCTCCTTTTTTAATTTAAGAATTTTTATTTTCTTTGTCCGCCGAAGTTTTTATCTCAATATTATTGGCGCAGGCGGCGGAGAAAACGAATACTCCTGAATTTTCAAAATGTCTTTGTTGGTCGGGGCGCCGGGAATTGAACCCGGATTACACGCACCCGAAGCGTGCGTAATACCGTTATACCACGCCCCGTAAATTTTATATTTAATTTTAAATTTGCATTTTCAATCTAAAATCATAAATCTAAACTGGTTGTGGACCTAGCCAGAATCGGACTGGCGTCTCGGCAATGCGAATGCCGCGTCATACCACTAGACCATAGGCCCCTGAAATAAGCGCTGGGTAAATCTGATGTTTTAAGCTTGGTTTAAGGAAGTAAAAATAACATACAGCATTTCCAGCTGGTTGGCAATAACTTTCAGAAACATCTTCTGCTCTCGGCTGACGGCGCATTCATCAATAACGCAGAAAGATTTGATTTTTAAATTATCCTGCTCGGAACAAAAAATATCCTGGCCGACCGGCGCCTGCTTATTAATTAAACCATTATTATCCAGGTTGTGTTTCAATAACACGGCTGTTTCGCCGCGCGCCGCGCTGTACTCGGTTAAAGTCTGCTGATTTGTTAAATCAACAACCCGCAGCACAACCCAATTCGCAGGCACAATGCTTAAAACTTTGTCCGCTAAAAATTTTAAAATGTATTTAAAATCCTGCTTACTTTCCGGATACTTTTTAATATCGGAAAACATCGAGCGCATCTCGGCTATTTGGACATTCAACGCTCCGATATATTTAAACATCTCTTCCAGCCTACTTTCTAAATTACTTTTATCCGTTTCTAACTGCGCCATCAATTCCGTATTTCTGGCCGCCTGCTGGCGATATAGCAGCATCATAAAATAACCGGCTATAAACAATAAAATAATCGCCGTTCCTTCTACCGCCTCTTCCGGTAAAAATAAAAAACCGCTGTCGATAATATAGGGCGTTAAAGTAATGCCGATAAAAATTAATAGTAAAATCAGCAGATAAACATTCTCTAAAAAACGAAATTTTTTAGACATAAATTTTTCCCTTTTATTTATCACTTAACCCAAAATTCCTCTTTTATTTTTTTATCGTCTTGCTCTCTTTTTTCTTCAATAACTATTTTGGCTTTGCCGCGCAACTCGTTTAATTCCAATTTATTCAATTCCTTGCTTCTTTTTTCCAGATACTCTTTAGTATTTAATTCGGCATCTTCAAGCACCTCTGACAAAAGTACGTCCAAGATGGCGCCGATTTTCGGTCCGGGCTTTATTTTTAAAATCTTTATTAAATCATCGCCGTTTATTTTCAGCATCTTTACCGACACGGGATCGTTTTGTACTTTCTTAAACATATACTGCAGATGGCGCAACTTGTACGGCATCGCTTTGGGCGTGCCGCTGCCTAATCTGTCCGCTACGCGCAAATCAATCAAATCCTGCAGGTTTTCCCGGCCGACTTTATTAATCAGCCGGCGCACCGACGCCGCCGTCACTTCTCCGACATTATAATAAAACATGTGATGGCGCACTAAGTTCACCACGCGCTCAATGTCGTCGCGGGAAAATTTCAGCCGTTCCATAATGCGCTGCGCCATCTTCGCGCCGACATAGTCATGGTTATAAAAAGTGGCGTCCGTTCCCTGCCCGCGCTTGGTTTTTGGTTTAGCGATATCGTGCAGCAGCGATGCCAAGCGCACCTGATAAAATTTATTTTTAGTGTAACGCAAGGATTCAATCGCGTGCTTAAAAACCGTATAGGGATGGTGCTTATTTTGCGCCACTCCCACGCCTTCCTCTAACTCCGGAATAATATAGCGCAAGAGTTTTGTCTGGTGCAAAAATAGCATCCCTTCCGCCGGATAATCGGATTGTAAAATTTTTACCAATTCGTCATGAACCCTTTCTTTGGACACGAATTTAATCGCGCCGGCAAGTTTAATTATCGCCCTTGCCGTTTTTGGCTCAAGTTCAAAATTAAGTTCAACCGCTAAGCGCACCGCCCGCATCATCCGCAAGGCGTCTTCTTTAAACCGGTCGGCCGGCTCCCCTACCGCCCGGATAATTTTTTGCTTAATGTCCTTTTGCCCGCCGAATAAATCAGTTACCCCCTCACCCCGCGCTCCGCGTTTCCCCTCTCCCTTAGGGAGAGGGGCCTGGGGGGTGGAGGAAATGGCCATCGCGTTAATCGTAAAATCCCGCCGCTCCAAATCTTTGTCCAAGCTGTCTTCAAATTTTATTTCATCCGGATGCCGGCGATCCGAATAGCCCTGCTCGGAGCGATAAGTTGTAACTTCAACATACTTTAAATTTTCTTCTCGCTCCTCTTCGCTAATTTTAACTAAAACCGTGCCGAATTCATTTTCGTATTTAGCGTCCGGAAAAATTTTTATAATCTGCGTCGGCCGCGCGTTGGTCGTTATGTCCCAATCTTTTGGCGCTTTATTCATTAGCAAATCGCGCACGCAACCGCCGACTAAGTACGCTTCAACCCCTGCCTGCTCTAATTTTTCTAAAATAACTTGTATTTGTTGAGGAATAGTCATATTATTTATTTACGCCCTTTACAAAACTAATCCAATAAGGTAATATCCCGAGTACTCGGGAAATGCTTTGTCTAAAAATCCTAATTTAACTATACAAAAATCAGCATCTTTAGGCAAGTTAAATTGCGCGCAAAGGAGGACAAACTAATGTTATTTTTGCTCATTGCCAAACCAAGGCCCCTGCCAGCGAGCGTCAGCCGAATGCTCCATGGGTGTTTAGTTGAGCAAGCTGTGGTTGTGTTGCAAAAATTATGGGAGAAGGGAAAATTGATTTCTTTTTGGGAGATTAAGACTGGCGGGACAGCCACGATAATTCAAGCCAACTCTTTAACCGAGTTAAAGGAAAATTTAACCCATTATCCGCTCTTTCCTTTCTTTATTTGGGATATAAAGGAAGTGATTAATGTTTCTGTATTGAATCTTTTATCGAAACAAGTATTATCATGATAAAATTATCAAGAAAGGAAATTGACATGCATTCAATACCGATGGAAGAGCGCGGGGATATAGTTATTTTACGGTTGGATGGACCTTTAGACCCAGCTCATGCCAATGCGTTGCAACACTACCTTGCCATCCTACTGACGGCTGGCTGGAAAAAAGTTATTATTGATATGAATGAAGTGTCGGCAATTCTTTCTTACGGCTGCGGTACCTTAACGCATCTTATTAAAGAAGCAAAACAAAATGGGATGCAAATGAAATTTTTTGGCTTTCAGCCAGAACCGAAAGCTGTCTTAGAAAGAAACAACATTGATAAAATTCTCCCTTGTTATGCGACAGAAGAAGAAGCCATTGCTTCTTTTTCAAGTTAAGGTGGGTGGCACAAGATTTGAACTTGTGACCTTACGGATGTGAACCGTACGCTCTAACCAACTGAGCTAGCCACCCATATTATACCTAAAGGAGTAAGTGCGATGCTCCCCGCCAGCAGCCCTGTCTGCTTACGCAGTTTGCGACGGGTAACCAACTGAGCTAATTGTCCTGCACTTATCGCTAATCATAAGAAAAAAATATTGATTCGTCAATACAAAAAAGCTCTGCTTCACCCAGAGCTTTTCTTTTTTTATATTTTAATTAACGTTTTAAATTTTAATACTGTCAATCGCGGCGCGGATTACTTTAGCTGACTGGTGCAGCTGCTTTTTTTCCAAAGCAGACAATTCAATGTTTAAGATTTCTTTGACGCCGCGGCGGTTTACTACCGCCGGCAAAGACAGATAAACATCGCTGATGCCGTACTGCCCGCTCAAGTAAACCGACGCCGGAAAAATATGGTTTTCATTATATAAAATCGCCCGCACGATCCGCGCTACCGCGAGCGCGATCGCGTAATAAGTCGCTCCTTTTTTACAAATTAAATCATAAGCGGCGTTTTTAGTCTGCCGATAGGCGGCTTGTACCGCCTGCTTGTTATACTTAGGAAAAACGGCAAGTTTGCCGCCCATGATGTTGGCGTGCGAATAAACCGGCACCGAACTGTCGCCGTGTTCGCCGATTAAATACGCGCCCACGCTCTCGGCCGCTACGCCCAAAGATTGCGCCAGTAAATAACGAAAGCGCGAGGAATCCAAAGCAGTGCCGGTGCCGAACACCTGATTAGCCGGGAATCCCGAGGCTCTATACGCGACATAAGTTAATACATCCAACGGATTCGTTACCATCAAAATAATGGCTTCGCTAGTATATTTAATAATTTTATGCATAATCTCGGCAACGATTTTGCTGTTGGCAGCCGCAAGCTCCAAACGAGCTTGCCCTTCTTTTTGTTTTAAGCCGGCTGTGATAACTATTACATCGGCATCGCGGCAATCGGCGTAACTACCGGCCCAAACTTTAGCCGGCGATAAAAAAGAAATCCCGTGCTGCAGGTCTAAAACTTCGCCGGCGCATTTATTTTTATCAATGTCAATCAAAACGATTTCGGATGCGATGCCCTGCAGCATTATCGCGTACGCGCTGGTAGCGCCAACCAAACCGGCGCCAATGATAACGACGCGAGTGGACTCAACTGGTTTGGGTGATTTCTTAAAAAACATATGAAAATTACTGACAAAAATTTTAATGGGATTGCTTCGTCGCCCCGAGTCCCGAGAACTCGGGATCGGGACTCCTCGCAATGACATATTATTATAATTTGCCAAACATCTCCGCCATCTCCGCCAACCTATTGCTGTATCCCCACTCGTTATCGTACCAAGCGATTACTTTAACTAAATCGCCGCCGATGACTTTGGTTAAGGGCAAGTCTACGATAGCGGACGCGGGATTGCCGATGATATCCGAAGAAACCAGCGGCTCATTGGTAACGGCTAAAATGCCTTTTAAGCGCGCCGTGCCGCTCGCTTTGCGCAGGGCTTCGTTTACTTTATAAACGGTTACCGGTTTATTGACGACATATACGACATCCACGATTGAGCCGCAAATTACCGGGGCGCGCAAAGCTAAGCCGTCAAATTTTCCCTCCAGCTGCGGAATGGTTTTGGCGGTGGCAATGGCGGCGCCGGTCGTGGTCGGCACAATGTTATGCGCGGCCGCGCGCGCGCGCCGCAGGTCTTGATGCGGTCCGTCGACTAAATTCTGGTCGGAGGTATAAGCGTGCGTGGTCGTCATCACCGCTTTTTTTATGCCGAAACTTTTATGGATAACGGCGGAAACAGGCGCTAACGCGTTTGTGGTGCAGGAAGCTAAAGAAATAACCTTGTCTGATTTAGAAATTTTATTTTCATTCACGCCTAATACAATCGTTTTGATTTCGTCGCTTTTAGCCGGCGCGCTGATTATCACTTTTTTAGCGCCGGCGCTTAAATGCAGCAGCGCGCTTTCTTTATCCCTGAACCGGCCGGTGCATTCCAACACCACATCCACCGCCAACTTTTTCCAGGGCAATTCCTGCGGCTCTTTAACGGCAAACACCGGATAGGTTTGGCCGTCTACCGCCAAGGACTCTTTGGCGCTTGATACTTTTTTTTCGTACTTACCGTAAACGCTGTCGTATTGTAAAAGATGCTCGAGCGTTTTAGGGTCGGTTAAATCATTAATGCCGACGACGGTTACGTTTTCATTGTTCAGCAAGACTTTAAAAGTATTGCGGCCGATGCGGCCAAAGCCGTTAATCGCCACGCGAATTGTTTTTTTGTTAGTAAGAAAATTGTTAAACATATAAAGTGGTGAAATAATTAACTGCCCTAATTATACCACAACCGCTAAAAAATAAAATTGGCTATACCCAAGTGAGCGATAGCCAATACTGCATCAACGCCAAATCGTTAGTTAATAACGAGGGCGATACCCAGAACAGATTCCCATTGGCGCAGTAATT
>MFFV01000001.1:22426-24820 GCA_001777995.1 Candidatus Falkowbacteria bacterium RIFCSPLOWO2_02_FULL_45_15
AGATTGGGCGAAAAATTTGTCGTCAATTCTTGAATGCCTTGGATGATTTCAGATAAAACCGGCCCGTATAAACGACGTAATACTTTTTGGTACTCAAGATCTTTCCCCCATCCTTCAATCATATCCCGCTCTTCTTGAGTTGCGCCTGCTTGAACTAAAAGTGCCATCGCCTGTTCGTTCATGATTAGACCTCCTAAAAAGATCGATTATAAAGAATACCTGACAAATTCCGTTACTTTCACCTCCCCCAAAATTTCTTTCACTTTCCGCTTGTCGTCTTTAACGTATTCTTGCTCCGTTAAACAAACTTCTTGAAAATATTTCTGTAGTTTGCCCGCAATAATTTTATCCCACATACTTTCCGGCTTGTTTTCGGCTTTTAACTGCTCGCCGTAAATTTCTTTCTCGCTCGCGATTTCCTCGGCTCCTTTGGTTTGCGCCTCGTTAATATCTAAATATTTGGGGTTAGCGGCCGCAACTTGCATTGCTAAATTTTGAGCTAACTCTAACTGATTCGGCTTATCTAAAGAGACTAAAACGCCAATTTTACCGCCCGCGTGAATGTAGCTAGCGACCGTATTGCCGGCTATCACCGCCATTCTCTTAACGCTTAATTTTTCTCCGATGACGCCGCTTAAACTTTCTATCCGCTCTCTCACGCTTGAACCATCAAGCGGCAGCAACAGCAATTCCGCCAGCGTCGCCGGCTTTTTATTTTTTACCAATTCAAAAATTTGGCGAGCAAAATTTTTAAACTGTTCGTTGCGCGCCACAAAATCAGTCTCTGAATTTACCTCCACCATATACCCTTCCGTAGCCGCCTCGTTTATGCCGGATAAAATAACGCCCTCGCCCGCTTCGCGGTCAGCGCGCTTAGCCGCTTTAATTATGCCTTTTTTACGCAGTATTTCCGCTGCCTGCTCTAAATTTCCCCCGCTTTCTTCCAGCGCCGTTTTGCAGTCAGAGATGCTTGCCCCGTGCTTTTCACGAAGAAATTTTATGTTTTCCATTGTTATTGGCATACAGTAAAAATTAAAAATTCTGATAACATTTTCCTTTTGTTTTCTTTATTTTTTGCTTTATTGTTTCTTTGCCCCTTGTCCGTTCCCTGCCGGCTTCGCTGTCTTTGCCTGCGCTTTTCCTTCGCTAATCGCTTGGCGAAGATAATCTAAAACGAGCTTTACCGTTTTAGTGGCGTCGTCGTTGCCGGGGATTACGTATTTTACGCCCGTCGGGTCAACGTTAGTGTCGCAAACGGCGACCACCGGCACGCCTTTCTTTTTTGCTTCCGCTAACGCCGTCCGCTCGTGCTTAATGTCCCAGATAAAAATAACATCCGGCAGCTTTTTTAAACTCGCGATGCCGCCGACCATTCTGTCTAATTTGGCAATTTGGCGGGAAAATTCCAACTGCTCTTTTTTAGTGTATTTAGTCAGTTTGCCGGTTTCTTTTTTTTCTTTTAAATCAAGATAATTTTTGATCAGCCGCTTTATTACCGAAAAATTAGTCAGCGTGCCGCCCAGCCAACGATTATTAATGTAGGGCAGCCCTAAATCCAGGCCTAATTTAGCGACCGGCGCGCGCACTTGGTCCTTGGTGCCAACGAGCAAAATAGTCTTATTTTCCGAGACCATGCGGCTGACGAATTCGAGCGCTTCGGTAAGCATCGCTTGCGTTTTTTGCAGGTCAATAATATGCACGCCCGCCCTTTGGCCAAAAATAAAAGGCGCCATTTTGGGGTGCCACTTGCTCGTGCGGTGCCCGAAGTGCATGCCCGCTTTGAGCATCTCTTCCAAAGTAGGGATCTTTACCATAGTTTTAGTTTCCTTTACCCTGTGAAATAATTCACAAGTTTGCCTCCGCCTCCGCCACCCTGCAATCAGCAAGGCAAGGAAATTTATCCACACACCTTAAAATTAAGGTGTGGGATTTATGAGGCGTGAGAGATTTATAAATTATGCTTACACTTTAAAACACGTCGCGAAAAAAGTCAACCCTTGTCAACTAAAACAATTTATGATAGTCTTTATTTTAGTATAAATTATTTACGAAATTAGCAATTGGCGGTATTCGCATTTATTAAAATAACAATGTAAGTCCGTACAATCTATTCGCGTTAAAGGATCGCTTATGCGTTTAGGTGCGCACAAAACAACTTCTATTATGAAGAAAGACATCCATCCAGCTTATTATCCGGAAAGTAAAGTAACTTGCGTCTGCGGCAATTCTTTTACGATTGGTTCAACCTTGCCGGAGCTAAAAATTGAAATCTGCAGCGCCTGCCATCCTTTTTATACCGGCAAGCAAAAACTGATTGATACCGCCCGCCGCGTAGAGAAGTTCCAGGCAAAATCCGTAAGTAAAGCGGCCTTAGCCGACCGTAAAGGCAAAAAA
>MFFV01000002.1 GCA_001777995.1 Candidatus Falkowbacteria bacterium RIFCSPLOWO2_02_FULL_45_15
TTTCATTCACCCAGCCATAAATGGCTGGGTTATTAGTCTTCATCCCAGTCATGAATGGCTGGGTTAGGTGATTATTAATTATAGCGATAAATCGCAAAGCTAATTTTACAAACCCGCTTAAGCGGGTTTTGCTTCTTGCCCAGCTATTTATAGCTGGGCGAATGCTTTATCTTATTTAATAAACTAGACAGGATCAGCATCTTCTGCCGGCGCATATTCCAAAACATCAATTAAATTATTATTAGCGTGCTTTTGTTTTTGGTTAATGATATATTTCGTCACAAACGGAATTCCTTTTGCGGATAATGATAAAACTCCGTAGCCGGACTGCCAATAAAATGTTCTTCTTTCTAAACTTAAATTTATAAGATGTGAGGAACTTCCTTTTATCTGATGCACAAATTCGGCGACGCTTACTTTTGGAGGAATGCTTGTGAGCAAATGCAAATGGTCTGTCGTCATATTCAGCGCCATGAATGTTCCGCCACCGGCTTTAATTTTTTCTGGCATGTACCCTTTTAACAATTTTTCTATCTCCGGCGTTATCGTTTTCTCTCGGTATTTCGTGCCCCAAATTATGTGATAATATAATCGGTAAAATGATTGGGACATATTTTTTTATAGCCCGGCGAAAATGGCTAGATTATCAATTATGCCATTCCGCCCCAGCGATAAATCGCGGGGCTAGTTTTTACAAACCCGCTTAAGCGGGTTTTGCTCTTGCCCGCCATTTATGGCTGGGCAAATTGGATATCACAAAATAACTCCGCCATCACAACTGTGCTATCCATTTAATATTTTTTCTAAACAATAATATATTTTCAGCAACTCTTTTAAATTCAAGCATTGTTGGGTTTCGCTTTGGATGATTCTCAATTATGGATTTCAATTTTTTATAAGAAACTTTATACAACCCTTCAAGTTCGTAGTTGCTATTCAGCCTTACAAAAATTGCGTAATTAAAGATGTGTTTGGAAAAACTACCTAATCTACCGCTGTTGCTACCTCCTCGTCTTGTTTTTATTTGATATGTATTTTTTTCATTATCTATTGCATCATGGCCAGCAGCAATGGGGTCAACTAATAAATTTAACCCTAATATATCACAGGCAATAACCTCGCCAATTTCTCCGGTAATACCTAGTTTTCTACCCGTCACTTTTTCATATTCTAACGCTGTTTGAATTGCTCTCTTCGTAACTCTGCAAATGTGAGGAGTAATTTTTATTATATTAACTGTTTTTATATCTACCATATTTTTTATGCTTGCCATCACATCGCAGTCCCTAAAAAAACTACGCTATAGTAAACGAACTCTTTCCCCCTTATCCCTTAATACTTTATACTTAATACTTTACAAAAGCACCCCCACAATCAGCAACGCCACCCGCCAACAGCTTCGCTTGCGCTCGCAATGAGGCGGGCAGGCAATATTCACTTCCTGTTTATTTTATAAAAGCATGCCGACAATGAGAAGCGCTACGATGTTAACTATTTTAATCATCGGATTTATCGCCGGACCAGCCGTGTCTTTATAAGGGTCGCCGACAGTGTCGCCGGTGATGGCCGCTTTATGCGCGTCTGAACCCTTACCGCCAAAGTGCCCGGACTCAATGTACTTTTTCGCGTTGTCCCAGGCACCGCCGCCGCTCGTCATAGAGATTGCGACGAATAAACCGGTGATGATGGAACCAATTAACAAACCGCCTAACGCCGGAATGCCAAGCGCGAAACCGACGATGATTGGCGCGAGCAACGGAATTAAAGCCGGAACAATCATTTCTTTGAGCGCGGCGCGGGTAACGATGTCAACGGTGCGGCCGTAGTTTGGTTTTTCCGTGCCCTGCATTATGCCCGGATGATTTTTAAATTGAGTGCGCACTTCTTCCACAACTGAACCAGCCGCTCTACCTACTGCCTGCATCGCGAGCGCCGCAAAATAATAAGGAAGCAGACCGCCGATAAACAACCCGACTAACACTTTCGGGTTATCAATCGCAAAAAGAGTGCCGTCAGGCAGGGAATGGGTAAAGTCTGCAAATAAAACCAGCGCGGCTAAAGCGGCGGAGGCAATCGCATAACCCTTAGTTACGGCTTTGGTCGTGTTGCCGACCGCGTCCAGCGGGTCGGTAACCGCGCGCACTTCTTCGGACAAACCGGCCATTTCCGCAATGCCGCCGGCGTTATCCGTAATCGGACCGTAAGAATCAATAGTTACGATAATGCCGGCCATGGAAAGCATTGCCACGGCGGCAATCGCTACGCCGTAGATTCCGGCTAAAGAAAAGGAAATTAAAATTGCCGCTGAAATCGCGATAATCGGCCAAGCGGTTGATTTCATGGATACGGCGAGGCCGGCAATCACATTCGTGCCGTGTCCGGTTTTTGACGCGTCCGCGATTGTTTTTACCGGGCTATATTTGGTAGAAGTATAGTATTCGGTAATAACGACCATCGCGGCCGTAACTAAAATTCCCACTACCGCCGACCAAAAAATATTAATCGCCGGCACCTGCGAATAAACCGACATCACGCGCATAGTTAAAGGATAAAAACCGATTAACGCTAAAATCGCGGCAGCGGCTAATCCTTTATACAGCGCGTTCATTATGTTTTTGGAAGCGCCGAGTTTAATAAAAAAAGTGCCGATGATAGAAGCGATGATAGAAACCGCCCCCAGCATTAAAGGATAAAAAACGGCATTGCTGCCAGCGCCAAAAAGTAAATGGCCGAGCAGCATGGAAGCGATTAAAGTTACGACATAAGTTTCAAATAGGTCGGCGGCCATGCCGGCGCAGTCGCCGACGTTATCGCCCACGTTATCCGCGATCACCGCCGGGTTTCTCGGGTCATCTTCCGGAATGCCGGCTTCAACTTTGCCGACCAAATCCGCGCCCACATCCGCCGCTTTGGTAAAAATGCCGCCGCCCAAACGGGCAAAAATAGAAATGAGTGAGCCGCCGAATCCCAGACCAATTAATGCTTTAATGTCACCGGTTAAATAATAAAATCCTGCCACGCCCAATAGCGCCAGCCCGGCCACGAGCATGCCCGTAACGGTACCTCCTTGCACTGCTACGGCAAGCGCTTTGGCCATGCCGTTTTTGGCCGCTTCCGCGGTGCGCACATTAGCGCGCACGGAAATATTCATGCCGATGTAGCCGGTGGCGCCGGATAAAACCGCCCCAACTAAAAATGCCAACGCGGTTGTCCAGCCAAGCGACGGCACAAGGCCGATGATGATAAATAATACGATTGCCGCCAGCGCGATGGTTTTATATTGGCGATTTAAATACGCGCTCGCGCCCTCCTGAATGGCTTTCGCGATCGCCTGCATTTTTTCGTTTCCGGCCGGCAAGCTGACGATTTTTCTAATGAGCCAAAGCCCGTACAAAATTGCGAGTGCCGCGCTGCCGAAGATGAGATAAGTAGTCATAAAATTTTTGTTATTTTAATATTTTATAAAATCAAATTTTTTATTTTTTCATTGCCCGCCCTATTGTGTCATTCCCGCTTGCGCGGGAATGACAAAAAATTTTAACTTACTTCTTTTATCTCTTCCATCTCCTTCTTCTCCTCACTTTTTACTTCCCCGCCCGCCTGGATATCCTCCGGATTTTCGGCGGGTTTCTTTTTCCTTCCTCTCTTCTTCGGCTTTCCCCCGCCAGTAACTTCGTAGCTAGGCGGACCCGTCTGAATGCCCCCCGGGCTTTCGGCGGGTTCTTTCTCTTCCGCCGGTTTCCCTGATTCATCTTTTTTATCTTCAATCTCGCTTAATCTTTCTCCCGGTTCTTCTGTTTTGTTTTCGTGCTTTTCTGCTTTCTTGTTTTCATCATCTTCCTGCTCGCTGCTTGTCCCGTCTGCCGATTCGGCTGACTTCGGGTTCACTGTTTGCTGTTCACTTTCTCGCTCTTTATCTTTTTGCGCGTTTGAATCTTGAGCGCTTGATCCTTGCTCTCCTTCCTCATTGTTTTCTTGTTTTATTGCTTTCTTGCTTTCTTGGGGCTTGGCTTCTTTTATGTCAATCCTCCAGCCGGTTAATTTTGCCGCGAGCCGCACATTCTGCCCGCCGCGCCCAATAGCTAAGCTTAATTGGTCAGCGGCCACGGCAGCGGTCGCCATCCGTTCGCTTTCGTTGATGTCCACTTTGACGACTTTGGCCGGCGCGAGCGCCGCGATGACGAATTGGGCCTGGTCTTCGTTGTACTCAATAATGTCTACTTTTTCCCCCCCTAATTCCTGAATGATGGTCTGAATGCGCGCCCCGCGCTGGCCCACGCAGGAGCCGATCGGGTCAACGTTTTCTTCCGCGGCCGAAACCGCAATTTTGGTGCGCGAACCGGCTTCGCGCGCAATGGACTTTATTTCCACTAAGCTGTTAGAAATTTCCGGGATCTCCAGCATAAAAATTTTGCGCACGATTTCGTCGCTCGTGCGCGACAGCATTATTTCCGGCCCCTTAGCGCCGGAACGAACTTCTTCCACATAAACCTTAAGGCGCTGGCCGGATTCGTAGCGTTCGCCCGGCACTTGGCCCTCGGCGGTTAATATGCCGGCGGTTCGGCCTAAATCCACGAGCACTACGCGGCCTTCGCGGCGCTGGACTACGCCGGTAACTACTTCGTGTTCTTTGCCTTTAAACTCTTCCAATAAGTTATTGCGCTCCACTTCACGCAAGCGCTGAATAATAACTTGCTTTGCGGTCTGCGCCGCCATGCGCCCGTATTCGGCCGGCACCGGCAAATCGGTGCGGATAACATCGCCGACTTTGGCGTCCGGCTTTATCAATAGCGCGTCTTTCAGTTGTAAGTCCGTCCGCGGATTAAACCTTCGTTTTTCCTCTTCATCTTCAGTGATTTCTGAGTTTCCATTGGCAACTTCAAGCCCCTTCTCGTTCTCCTGTGCTCCCGCGTCTTTTTGTTTTAATGTTTTAATGCTTTCTTGTTTTGATGCTTTCTTGTTTTCTTTATCTTCCCCGCCAGCAACTTCGTAGCTAGGCGGGCCCGCCTGAATGCCCTCCGGGCTTTCGGCGGGTTCCTTCTCACTTTCAAGTTCCTCCGGCGGCAAATCCTCCACGACTGTTTTTTCATCGTATACTTTGGAGGCGGCCGTTTCCAAATCAAAATCAACTTTGATGTTTTGATTTTTTTGACCAAAGTCTTTGCGGTACGCGGCCGCGAGCGCCGCTTCAATCGCTTCTATCACCGCCTCGAGCGAAATGCCTTTTTCTTCGCAAATAGCGCGGGCGGCGGCGGCAATTTCATTGGTAGACATAAAGTATGAATTAATTATAAAGTTTGTAATATAATGCAAATCTACGAATTATATGCAAATTCTACGAATTACAAATTATGCAAACATTATTCGCGACATTCCTGCCTACCGGCAGGCAGGCGGCAGGCAGGCGCATTCATCCAAGACAATGTAAATCCGTAAAGAGCATTCGCATTAATGGTTTTGGGCGGTTATAAATCCGTAATAAAGCCCTTTGAACAAAAAAAGCTCGTTGTACTAATACAACCAGCTTCTAATAATCAACATCTATTATTTTGAGTTTATCACAATAGCCAGACGCTGTCAAATTTGGTATAATAACTTTAAATTAAGAACATATCATATTCTGTCATTCCCGCGAAAGCGGGAATCTAACATTTAAGGTTGAGATTCCCGCCTGCGCGGGAATGACAAGTTTAAAGCTAACTTATTATTATTTAACATATGAACAGAAAAAGAATCTTCCTGATTTTAGGAGCGGCTGTGGCCATCGTGATGGTCCCGGCCGCGGCTTTTGCCTTTGAGGTAAAAAAAGGCAACAATATTTACGTTGGCGAAAACGAAACGGTTGCCGGCAATCTTTATGCGGCGGGCGTTAATGTTATCATTGACGGCCAAATCACCGGCGATTTATTTTGCGCCGGCCAGTCAGTAACAATCAACGGCGAAGTTGGAGGCGATGTGTTCTGCGCCGGTTCCGCCATCGCGATTAACGGTAAAGTTGGCGGCAGCATCCGCGCTGCCGCGTCAGAGTTATCTATTAGTGGTCAAATTGAACGCAGCGCGTTAGCGGTCGCCTCTAACATTAATTTGCAAGACGGCGGCCAAATCGGCTGGAGCTTTTTAGGCGCCGCGGCTAATTTTACCGCTTACGGGCCAATCGGCCGCGACCTGCAGTTTGCCGGCGCGAGTTTAGTAGTTAATAATGAAGTCGGGGGCAATGTCAGATTTTACGGGGAAATGAAGGGCCAAAAGAAAAATAATGCGCCTACATTAACGCTTCTGCCTAAAGCGGTCGTGAATGGAAGTTTAACCTATTCAGAAACAATTACTACTGACGTCAAGGACGGCGCGCAAATTAAAGGCGACACGATTAAACAAGCGCCGAAGGTAAAAGAATTTACGAAATTTGAAAGAAAAAAGCAATTTATTTTTTGGCCGTTTATCGTCTTTAGTTTAGTGAGTACGGTAATTCTGGGTTTAGTACTGGTCAGATTAAACGGCGACGCCGTGAAAACTGTTACCGATAATATTTTAGAGCGCCCGTGGGCGACTTTGGGTTGGGGTTTGATGTTATTGATTTTAACTCCGATTGTAATAATTTTACTGTTAATCACTCTCGTCGGCATACCATTAGCTATCTTAGTTGGCTTGCTGTTTGGTATTTATTTAATACTAGGAAAAGTTACTTTCGGCGTTGCCTTAGGCCGGTTGATTAATGATAAAGCAAACTGGAAATTATCTTTGTATTGGGCAACGACTATAGGCATTGTAATTACTGATTTGATTATCTTTATTCCCATTATCGGCTGGATTATCGGCTTTTTTGCCCTCCTCTGGAGCTTCGGCGCTTTGATGATTGCGAGTAAAAAGCTGATAAAATAGTAAAGTAAAAAAGTAAAAATTATAAAAACTCACAAAACAACAAAGAGTAGTTTTTAATTTTTAATTTTAACTTGCTTTCATGACCCTCTTCGTCCAAATCAGTCTGATCATCGTCATCGCGGCTTTGGTCGCGGTTTTCGTGCGCTCCCTGCGCCAGCCGCTGATCATCGGCTACATCATTACCGGCCTGCTGGTCGGGCCTTATCTTTTTAATTTAATTCAAGACGCGGAAGTCGTTAATGTTTTTGCGGAAATCGGCGTGGCGCTGCTGCTCTTTATCGTTGGTTTGGGCTTGAACCCCCGCTTGATAAAAGAAATCGGCGGAGTGGCGCTCGCGGCCGGAGTAAGCCAAGTCGTATTTACTTCGCTCGTTGGCTTTTTCGTCATCCGCGCTTTAGGTTTTTTGCCGATAGAGGCGGCTTACTTGGCGGTCGCGCTGTCGTTCAGTAGCACTATCATTATCGTCAAGCTTCTCTCCGACAAACAGGCCCTGCAAAAACTGCACGGCAAAATCGCTTTAGGTTTTCTTTTGGTGCAAGACCTCATCGCCATGTTTTTGCTCATCTTCATCTCCGCGCTGGCGCAAGGCGAAGACATTTCCCGCTTAGTCGGCGTCATCACTTTGCAGGGTTTGGCGCTCGCGCTGCTGTCAGTCTTTGCCAGTCTCTACCTTTTGCCGCGGCTAAGTAATTTTTTCACCTCTTCCTCGGAATTTTTGGCTTTATTCTCGCTTGCCTGGGGCATGGGCTTAGCCTCGCTTTTTTATCGATTTGGTTTTTCCATAGAAATCGGGGCGCTGATCGCCGGCATTACTTTATCCGTTTCTCCTTACGCCGTGGAAATCAGCGCCAAAATGAGGCCCCTGCGCGATTTCTTTTTAATTTTATTTTTTATTCTGTTAGGTTCAAAATTAGCGATTGGAGATATTCAAGAATTAATCGTGCCGGCGCTTTTATTTTCTCTATTTATTTTAATCGTCAACCCGCTGATTATGATGACTATTATGGGCGTACTTGGCTACCGTAAACGAACCGGCTTTCTTACCGGTTTAACCGTTGCCCAAATCAGCGAGTTCTCTTTGATTTTGATAATGCTCGGCATCCGCGTCGGCGACCTTGACGAATACGCGCTTTCGCTCGTAACGCTCGTGGGGCTGATTACGATTACCGCCTCCACCTATCTCATTTTGTACGCGGAAAAATTATACGGCTATTTAGCGCCTTGGCTTGCGCTCTTTGAGCGGCGCCTGACAAAAAGCGAACCCGGGACCGATAAAACGGCTTGCCAGACGATACTATTCGGCTACAACCGCATTGGCTATGACTTTACGCGCGCCTTTAAAAAATTGGGGCAGGATTTTTTAATCGTTGACTTTGACCCGCAGGTTATTAAACGACTCCAAGCCGAAGGTATGGCGTGCCAATACGGCGACGTAGACGACGGCGAATTTTTGGACGAACTGCCGCTTAGCAGTCTAAAGTTGGCGGTTTCCACCATTCCTGATTTCCCCACCAATCTGTTGCTGATAAAAAAAATCCGGCGCGTGAACAAGCCGGCAATCGTGATGGTTATTTCCCACAACATCCGCGAGGCGGAAGAGCTTTATAAGACTGGCGCGAGCTATGTAGTGCTGCCGCACTTTTTAGGCGGTAATTTCGCTTCAGCGCTTATCGTCAAACATGGTTTAAACGCGAAAAAATACTCCCGCGAAAAAACTATTCATCTTAAATATTTAGCGCATCGCAAACTTATCGGCCATGAGCATCCGGCAGCGGAAAAATCTAGATAAAACCTCTTTAGTTAGTTTCAATCACTTAGCGAAGCGTAAAAATTTGTTTTAAAAAATAATCCTTCCTTATATAAAAGGAAAGATTATTTTAAATTTTTTTATACTATGCTATTTAGAAAGCTCTTGATCAATCACCGCTTTCACCTGCTCATACGGCACCGCGCCGTTAACCAACTGACCATTAACAAACGTAGTCGGGGTTCCTTGCGCGCCTGCGGCTTGGCCGCCAGCTTGCTGTTGGGCGACTTTACTGGCGAATTTACCGCTATCTAAGCAGTCGTTAAACTTACTAGCATTTAATCCTAAGGCGGTCGCTTCTTTTTTCCATTGTTCTACGCTCATGTTTTGAGCGGCGTTAGCGGCAAAAATTTTGTCGTGCATCTCCCAAAATTTCCCTTGTTCGGCCGCGCACTCGCTCGCTTCGGCCGCTTTTTGCGCTTCCGGATGAAGTGAACTTAAAGGAAAGTGGCGGTAAACAAACAAAGCTTTGCTTTTGTACTCGTTATAAATTTGCTCCATTGTGCTTTGAAAGCGCAAACAGAACGGGCATTCAAAATCAGAATATTCAACTATAGTCACGGCCGCGTTCTGATTGCCGCGGACATTATCGTCGGTAGTGATGGCCGGCACTGACGCGACCGTCGGCTGCGCGCCGCCGGCAGGTTGGTTATTGTCGCTCGGCTGCGTTACCTTAACGCCCTTTACTTCGTCCCCGTCCTTGCCGATAAGGCTGGGATTTATCAAGATAATAATAGCTAAAATCGCAATCCCAGCCACCAGCCCGAAAAAAAAACTGCCTTTATCAATGGACATTTTTTGTTCCGCCATATAGTTTTAAAAAATTAATGTTTAAATAAGCAAAGGTATTATACCGGATAAAAAAATTAAGCGCAAGTTTGAAAACTTAGGCAAAATAAGTTATAGTCATTTTATGAAATATTTATCTAAATCCTTATCTGACACAAAAAAATTCGCCGTTAAGCTGGCGCGCCAACTGCGCGGCGGCGAAGTTATTGGTTTAACCGGCGAACTGGGCAGCGGTAAAACTACTTTTACCCAATATTTAGCCGCGACTTTAGGCGTTAAGCAAACAGTGAACAGCCCGACTTTTAACATTATTAAGGTTTATCCGATAATGTCATTGCGAGCCTGCCTGCCGGCAGGCAGGGAGTGTAAGCGACGTGGCAATCTCGTTATCCACGGGATTGCTTCGCCTACGGCTCGCAATGACAAAAAAAGCATTAGGCAATTCGTTCACATCGACGCCTATCGCCTGCGTTCGCCACAAGAATTAAAAGCATTAGGCGCGCAAGAATATTTTCAAAATAAAAACGCCGTCACGGTTATTGAATGGGCGAATAAAGTTAAACCGATTTTGCCAAAAAATATTACTTTAATTAAATTCCGATTAAATAAAACAAGCCGCTTGATAACTATTTTCCGTCATTGAGCGGCTCTTGACAGAGAAAAATAACTCACAGCGTTTTGCTGCGAGTTTATCAACAGCGCTGTGGAAAAAGTTAAATTTACTCTAAAGTTCCGCTACTTTGGCGGAGCTTTTATATTGTGGTATAATTAAATCTTAAAACACTATATATAGTATTTATGACCACCCCCATTAAAGTCAAACACCGCGACGGCTCGCTCGCGCCCTATAACGCGGATATGATTAACCGCTCCATTGAGCGCGCCTGCCGCGGGCTTACGGATCCGGTAAGTAAAGTTACCCAAATCGCGACTGAAACCGGACTCACGCTCTACGACGGCATTACCACCGAAGAGCTGGACCAGGCGACGATTAACGCGGCCGTGCAAAACATTAAAGACGACCCGGAGTATGACACGATCGCCACCCGCTTGCTGCTCAAAACTATTTATAAGCAAGTGTTCGGCGACTACCGCGCCGATGAAGAATTAAAGCAATTGCACCGGGACGGTTTTATTTCCTATATTAATAAAGGCGCGTCCGAGGGCATACTGGACGAGCGCCTCGCGGCCAGTTACGACTTAAACCAAATAGCGGACGCGCTGGACATTACGCGCGATGAATTGTTCCGCTACATTGGGCTCGTAACCATCCAAAAGCGCTATGCCATCCGCGGCCCGCGCCAAGAACTATCGGAAACCCCGCAATTTACCTGGATGCGCGTAGCGATGGGCCTCGCATTGCCCGAAAAAAATCCGACCGAATGGGCGATTAAATTTTATAACAAACTTTCTAAGCTGGAATACGTTTCCGGCGGCTCCACCAACGTTAACGCCGGCACGCGCCTGCCCCAGATGAGCAACTGCTATCTTTTGGAAATACACGATTCCATTGACCATATCGCAAAAACCGTTTCCGACGTGATGAAATTAACCAAAGCCACCGGCGGCATCGGGCTGTCGGTGAGTAAATTGCGCGCCGAAGGCAGTCCGGTGCGCTCCAACAACACTTTTTCCTCGGGCCCGATTCCGTTCATGCACACGATTGACTCTACCTTGCGCGCCGTTTCCCGCGCGGGCAAAAAAATGGGGGCGCTTTGTTTTTACATGGAAAACTGGCATTACAACTTTGACCAGTTTTTGGATTTAAAGCAAAACGCGGGCGACGAATACCGCCGCACCCGCACCGCCAACACCGCCGCCTACATTTCGGACGAATTCATGCGCCGCGTTGAGCGCGACGAGGATTGGTATTTGTTTGACCCGGCGGAAGTCCCTGACTTAAACGAACTCTACGGCAACGAATTTTCCCGCCGCTATAACGATTACATCAAACAAGCCGAGGCAGGGAAGCTGCGCCTATTTAAAAAAATTAAAGCGCGCGAACAGTTTAAAGACATCATCATCAGTCTGCAGACGACCTCGCACCCCTGGGTAACCTTCAAAGACGCAATCAACGTCCGCGCTCTCAATAACAATACCGGCACCATTCACTCCTCTAACCTCTGCACCGAGGTCTGCCTGCCGCAGGACGGGGATAATGTCGCCGTCTGCAATCTGGCTTCTGTTAATTTGGCGCGCCATTTAACCGCGGCTAAAGATATTGACTGGGTGAAACTGGAGGAAAGCGTGCGGTTAGCCATCAGGCAACTGGATAATTTATTGGACGTTAATAAATCGCCCATTCCGGAAACGCGCAATTCGGACAAGCTTAACCGCGCCATTGGTTTGGGCTTGATGGGCTGGACCGATACCATCCAGCAAAAAGGAATTGCCTACGACAGCGAAGAGGCGTATGAACTGGCTGACTGCGTCTTTGAATTCATCAGTTACGTCGCTATTGACGCGAGCGCAAACCTCGCGCGCGAGCGGGGGGCTTATCCTAATTTTTCCGGCCTGCCTCGCCGACAGGCGGGTTCGCGCTGGAGCGAGGGTTTTGTGCCCTGCGACACCCTTAAAGTTTTAGAAACCAACCGCGGCTTGCCGCTGACGGTTAATAAAAATATGCGGCTGGATTGGGAGGCGCTGCGGCAAAAAGTAAAGCAGGGGATGCGCAACGCGACCGTAATGGCGATTGCCCCAACCGCCAACATCGGCTTAGTTTCCGGCACTACCCCCGGCCTTGACCCGCAGTTTTCTAACATTTTCGCGCGCGCCACTAACCGCGGCAAATTTTTGGAAATCAATCTGAACCTGATTAACGACTTAAAAAAGTTAGGGCTTTGGGATAAAGTAAAAGAAAACATCGTGGCGAATTACGGGGAGCTGCCTGACATTGCCGAGCTGCCGGACAAAATAAAACGCGTGTACAAAACCTCTTTTCAAATTGAACCAGCCGCTTTTATTGAGGTGGCGGCGCGCGCGCAGAAATGGGTGGATCAGGCCATCAGCCGCAATATGTATTTGGAAACGCGCGACATAGAACAGGTGATGAGCATCTATCAAGCTGGCTGGCGCAAGGGGCTTAAAACTTTTTACTACCTGCACATGAAACAGCGCCACACGGCGGAACAAAGCACGGCGCGCGTAAATAAATCGGAGGGCATAGCCAACGGCCGCAGTTTTGGCTTTGGCAAATTTAAACCAATCTCCG
>MFFV01000003.1:0-9288 GCA_001777995.1 Candidatus Falkowbacteria bacterium RIFCSPLOWO2_02_FULL_45_15
AATATATGGCTGACCTTATTGATATTATAAGACGGGAAATGAAATTGCGCAATTACAGCCCCAAGACAATGGAGGCCTATATTGCCGTTGCCAAAAATTTATATAAATTCGCCAAAAAGCCAATCAGGGAACTGTCGCTTGAGGAAATTAAAGAATATTTATTGCGTAAACACGAACAAGGCCTGTCCAGCCAGACGATCGCGTTATACGCCAATGCTATAAATTTTATTTTTACTCAAATATACCTAAAGTCGGATTGGCAAAAAATACGCCAGCCGAAAAGAACAAAAAAAATTCCGGTGGTGCTTAATCGGAGCGAGGTGGCGGCGCTGGTCGCCGTCATCAATAATCTTAAACATCGGCTGATAATCGCTTTGGCTTACGGCGCCGGGTTAAGAGTAAGCGAGGTGGTGCGATTGAAGGTTAACGACGTTGACTTAAAAGAATTAACTTTGATTGTCAGGCAGGGCAAGGGCAAAAAAGACCGGCTGACGGTCGTCCCTGAAAAAATAGCGCCGGAATTAGATAATTTTATGCGCGGGAAGAGAAATAATGATTATGTTTTTGCGAGTGATCGCGGCGGCCGATTAACTGAAGCCAGCGCGCAAAAAATTTTTTATACTGCCTTGAAAAAGGCGAAAATCAAAAAGCAGGCGAGCTTTCACTCTTTGCGCCACAGTTTCGCCACGCACCTGCTGGAAAACGGGGTGGATGTGCGCTATGTGCAGGAGCTGCTTGGTCACGCCAACATCCGCACGACGCAAATTTATACGCAAGTGACTAATCCCAGTTTAAAAAACATAAAAAGTCCGTTATGATAATCGGCATTGACGCTTCGCGCGCGACGCGCGAACAAAAAACCGGCGTGGAATGGTACGCCCATCACATCATAGAAAATTTAGTGAAACTGGATGTGCAAAACCAGTTTGTTTTGTATTGCGATAAAAAGCCGGACGACTGGCTGAAAAAATTGGGCGAACGGCCAAACGTAAAAATTAAATATTTGCGCTGGCCGTTCAAATTTTTCTGGACGCAGGGGAGGTTAAGTTTGGAGATGTTGTTGTGCAAGCTTCACGGGATTCCCGCCCGCCTTGCCGCCTGCCTGCCGGTAGGCAGGGTAGGCATGGCTTTTGCGGGAATGACAAAAGAGAGGCCGGATGTACTGTTTATTCCCGCTTCCGCCATGCCGATAATTCACCCTAAAAATACCGTTGCCGCCATTCACGACGCCGGCTTTATGCAATACCCGGAAAGTTACGGCCGCCGGCAAAGGCGGTATTTAAAATGGTCAACGCGGTTCGCGGTTAAATATGCTAAAAAAATAATTACCATTTCGGAATTCTCTAAACAGGAGCTCGTAAAATACTTTTTTATCCCCTCTTATTCTCCCCCTTTGAAAGAGGGAGAGAATTTAGCGGATAAAGTTTTTGTTACGCATCTTGGTTACGACGCGACCAAATTTAAAGTTATTGAAAATAGGGAAGCGGTAAATAATGTTTTGGCAAAATACGGCATCAGCCAGCCGTTTGTTTTGTCTGTCGGCAGGTTGGAATATAAAAAAAATACTGGTGGGTTAATAAAAGCGTGGACGATGTTGAAAAATACCCCCTCTTCTTCTTCGCCAGGGGTAGGTGGGGGAGGGCATAAATTAGTTTTGGCCGGCAGCCCGGGCTATGGCTGGCCGGAAATTGAAAAATTAATTAAGAAAAATAATTTGCAAAATAATATTATTATTTTAAATTACGTCAGCCATAATGACCTGCCGTATTTGTATAATGGCGCGACGGCCCTAGTGTTTCCTTCACTCTACGAAGGGTTTGGCCTGCCCATCTTAGAAGCGTTTGCCTGCGGTACGCCGGTAATCGCCGCTCAAGCCGGTTCCTTGCCGGAAGTAGGCGGCGAGGCGGTTCTTTATGTCAACCCCGATGATATTGAAGCTTTGGCTCAAGCAATGGGCAATATTTTAAAGGATGCAAATTTGCGTCAGGAGTTGATAAATAAAGGGCGGGAGCGGGCAGAGCAATTTGAGTGGGAGAAATGCGCGAGGGAAACACTGCATATTTTAAATGACTAGATTTGGCATTTATTTTTTAGATAAGTTATAATAAAGATGTCCTCTCTATGGAAAAAACATCTTTTTTTTGCATAATTTTGTGCTTATCAGTTCTATTTTGGCCGGCAGCGCCGATTGTTTTGGCGGCGGCCAATTTTGACATTGCCGGCGTTAAAATAGAGAATTTATCCGAACGATCCCCGGTTACCCCTAACGACCCTTTATATTCCGCCCAGTGGTATTTGCAGAAAATAGGAGCTCCTTACGCCTGGCAAATCAAAACCGACAGCCCTAAAATAACGGTAGCGGTTTTGGACACCGGAGTGGACATTGACCATCCGGATTTGCGGCGCAACCTTTGGGTTAACGAACAGGAAATTCCGGAAAATAAAATTGACGACGACCGCAACGGGTTCATTGACGACGTCAACGGCTGGGATTTTGTCAACAACGTTGCCGACCCGCGGCCAAAGTTCCAAACTGGATTCATTGACGATGAAGTTAACCACGGCACAATCGTCGCCGGCATCATCGCCGCGGAAGGAAACAACAATTTTGGCATCAGCGGCGTTACCTGGCGGGCGCAAATAATGCCGCTTAAAGTTTTGGACGATAAGGGAGAGGGAACGACCAATAACGTTATCCGCGCCGTTGACTACGCGATTAATAACGGCGCCGACATTATTAATTTAAGCTTCATTATTTTAGCGGACGTGCCGGGATTAAGAGAAGTGATTGAGCGCGCTTACCGCGCCAACATTATCTTAGTCGCTACCGCCGGCAATGAAGGGCAGCATAACATCAGCCACAGCTTAGACGAAGAAAAGGTGTATCCGGTTTGTTACGACGGCGGCAAAAACATGGTAATCGGGGTAGCGGCGACCGACACTTTAGACCAGAAAACCGCTTTTTCTAACTATGGCTTTGCCTGCGTGGATATTGCCGCGCCCGGCGTCAGTTTTATGGGGCTGACGGTTTATAACCCCTACCAAAGATACCAAGGCAATCCGTTTAATAATTATTATCAAGGATACTGGTACGGCTCTTCCATGGCCGCGCCCATCATCAGCGGGAGTTTGGCTTTGCTCAAAGCGATCAACCCCAAACTCTCCCGCGAGGAATTAATTGACAAGCTTTTAACCAACGCCTTTAACGTCAGCCGGCTTAATCCCGGCTATCTCGGCCAATTAGGCCGGGGCAGGGTGGATTTAGCCGCGGCTGCGCTCGCCGTTTATAACGATTTAATCAACAGCTGGAATTACATAGTAACCTCGTCGCTCACGACCGCTTTAGCCGATGTTAAAATTTTTGATAATAACAACAACTCGGTTGCCGAATTCAAGCCGTTTGGCGAAAAGGAAAAGGCCGCCGAAGGCATCTCCTTAACTACCGGTGATGTTGACCAAGACGGTCAAGCCGAAATCATCATCGGCGCTAATATCAGCGGCATTCCGCAAGTGCGCGTCTTTGACAAATCCGGAAAATTAAAAAGCCAATTTTTAGTTAACCAAAAGAATTGGCGCGGCGGCATCAGCGTCGCTGCCGGCGATGTCGACGGTGACGGGGCGGTAGAAATTATCGTCGGTGCCGGCAAGATGAGCGAGCCGCAGGTAAAAGTTTTTGACGTTAACGGTAAAATGCGCAGCCAATTTTTAGCTTACCCCAGAGGTTTTCGCGGCGGGGTCAATGTAGTAACAGGCGATCTGAACAAAGACGGCGTTGACGAAATCATCACCGGCGCCGGCCCGGGCGGCGGCCCGCAAGTAAGAATTTTTGACCGCGCCGGCCGCGTGCGCGGGCAATTTTTCGCCTATGACAAAAATTTTCGCGGCGGCGTCAATGTAGCCGCCGGCGACATCAATCAAGACGGCGTTGACGAAATCATCACCGGCGCCGGCCCGGGCGGCGGCCCGCACGTCCGAGTGTTTTATGGCACCGGCGGCGTGATTGACGGGTTTTTCAGCTACGAACAGAGTTTCCGCCGCGGCGTCAATGTCAGCGTGCTGAACATAAAAAAATAAATCCCCACACCTTCCGGCGGGGTATTTTGGGAAGGTGTGAGAATAAACGGTGATATTTTTTATTATGAAAATAAGATATAATGACATAGAGGAGATATCCATATACAAATTAACTTAAATTATATGCCTAAACGCGCCATTTTTGACAAAAAAAACGTTTTAGTAACCGGCGGAGCGGGATTTTTGGGCTCCCACTTATGCGACCGGCTGGTAGCCAATAATAAAGTAATCTGCGTTGATAATTTTTTAAGCGGCGATGAACGCAACATTGACCATTTATTGGCTAACCCCAACTTCGTGTTTGTCAAAGCCGATGTTTGCGAGCCGCTCGCGCTGGAAGATTTGCCGGAACTGCAGAAATTTAAAATTCAGTTTCAAGGCGTGCAGGAAATTTATAACGCCGCCTGCCCGACTTCGCCCGCGCGTTTTGCCGAACAGCGAGTCGCTATCGCCGCCGCTAATTCCGTCGGGATGAAAAACATGCTGGAAATCGCCCGCGCCCATCAGGCGACTTTCGTGCAATTTTCTTCGTCGGTGGTATACGGCCCGCGGCGGGAGAACAATCAACCGGTCAGCGAAGACGACTGGGGCGTCGTTAATCCGGTCAGCGAACGCGCCTGCTACGACGAAGGCAAACGGTTTGCCGAAAGTTTGAGCGTCACCTACCGCGATATTTACGGCTTGGACGTAAAAATCGCCCGCCTTTTTCGCGCCTACGGGCCAAGAATGAAATTAGACGACAAGCAGATGATCCCGGATTTTATCAATAACGCTTTGGAGAACAAAGATCTGATAATTTATGGCGACCAAGATTTTAGCACCGGTCTTTGTTACGTCGCCGACGTCGTTGACGGCTTAATCGCGTTAGCCCAAAGCGAGGCGCGGGAGCCGCTCAATATCGGCAGCGACCAGGAAGAGAATCTAACGGCGGTGGCGGAAAAAATCATCGCGCTTACCGATTCTTCCTCCAAAATAAAATATGAGCCGCCGGTATTGTTTATGACGCCCTTAGCCATGCCCGATATCAGAAAAGCTAAAGCCGAATTGCATTGGGTGCCGGTAACCACCCTGAAAGGCGGTTTACAAAAAACCGTTGACGATTTGCGCGCGAGCAAAGGGTTGCTGGGGGTGAAGCACGCGGTATGATATGTTGTGATGCTAATCCGCTAATTGCCAATAAGTATGAAGCAAGAGTTGATTTATAAAGATTTGTCGTATGAAATTGGCGGGGTATTATTTGAGGTTCATAATGAATTGGGGCGGTATTGCAATGAAAAGCAGTGCTGCGATTTAATTGAGAAAAAGTTGGGAGAAAAGAGATTAAAATATGAAAGAGAAAAAATTATACCCACCTCATTTAATGGCGAACGTACCGGCAGAAACAGAATAGATTTTATTATAGAAGATAAAATAATTTTAGAAGTAAAATGTAAAAGATTTATTGTTAGAGAAGATTTTTATCAAACAAAAAGATATTTAGAAGCACTTAATAAAAAGTTGGGTATTATTGTAAATTTTAGAGATGTTTATTTAAAACCAAAAAGAGTCCTTAATTCAAAATACACAGATTAATATCTGGCAATTAGCAATTGGTAGATTAGCATTAAATTAGCATATTAGCATCACATTATGATCATTCAAATGAAAGCAGAAAATTTAAAGCTTACTGACGAGATAAAAGATTATGCCCAAACTAAAATGGGAGCGTTAACTAAATATCTTGGCGGCATTCAGGTTATTGACGCGCGGGTAAAACTGGCTTTAACCAGCAATCACCATCAAAAGGGCGATATTTACGAATGCAAAGCAGTGCTAACTTTGCCCAAAGAAACTTTAATCGTGACGAAAGTGGAGCCGGATATTTTTAAGGCGATAGATAAAGTGCGCGGCCACTTGGAAAGAAGCATTGAGAAATACAAAGAAACACACAACACCTAACACGCAACACCTAACGCACAAAAAAATTCCATCCCGCAGTACGGCGGGACGGAATTTTATTTTATTAATTTTTATTAATGCTTACGTTTGTTTGTCCGCTCTCTGATAATGTCGGTATTTACCGGACCTAAGATTTCCGCTTGGGGATTGCCTTCAAAAAGAGAGGCGTAAGGATCAGGGGCGGGCTTATCTTGTTTTTTTTGCGGTAAGGGCTTCTCTTCTAGTAGCTCAAAAAGCGGTTGCCCTAAATTTGGTTTTTCTTTTGGCATAAGTAAAGAGTGTTATGCTGAATAAAGCATTTTTATTATATCATTTTTTATTTTTTCGGCAAATAGCAAACATTCTTTAATTTATCCAGACACCTTCCAAAATACCCTATGGCGAAGGTGTTTGGATTTATTTGCTAAAATAAAGCAATTCTGTTAGAATAAGGGCAATAAAACATCAAAACACAAGAACATTAAAAGATAAAAACAATTAGGACGTTTCGTATTTTGTTTTAATGTTTTTATGCTTTAGTGATTGCTATGTCTATTTTAACAAAAATTTTTGGCGACCCCAACGAAAAAGTTTTGCGGGAGATATGGCCGTTAGTTGATGCCATTAATAAACTTGAAACAAAATTCAAGGATGTTAGCGATGATGAATTGCGCGCTCGCATTCTTAAATTTAAAGACGAGCTAAAAGACAAAAGTTGGGTTGAACAAAAAGAAAAATTAGAGCAAATTTTACCCGAGGTGTTCGCACTCGTGCGTGAAACGGCGCGGCGGAAATTAAATCAGCGCCATTTTGACGAGCAACTTTTAGGCGGCGTTGTTTTGCACCGCGGACAAATCGCGGAAATGAAAACCGGTGAAGGAAAAACTTTAACCGCTTCTTTGTCGGTAGTTTTAAACGCACTTTCCGGCCGCGGCGCGCATATTGTCACGCCGAACGATTATTTGTCGCGCGTGGGCGGCGGCTGGATGAGCCCGGTTTATCATGCTTTGGGTTTAAGCACCGGCGTCATTGCCCATGATTTTTCCGGCATTTACGATCCCAGTTTTGAAAGTTCCGAGCAGCACGGCGGCGATGACCGTTTGCGCCATTGGCGGCCGGTCAGCCGTAAAGAAGCTTACGGCTGCGACATCACTTACGGCACCAACAACGAATTCGGCTTTGATTATCTGCGCGATAATATGGCGCCGGATTTGGAGCATACGGCGCAGCGGGGGCTGCACTATGCAATAGTTGATGAAATTGATTCTATTTTAATAGATGAGGCGCGGACGCCATTAATCATCAGCGCGCCGGCCGAAGAATCAACCGACAAATACCGCCAGTTTGCGCAATTGGTAACGCAACTTAAAGAAAACGAAGATTACAATGTGGACGAAAAAATGCGCGCCGCTACCTTAACTGAAGATGGTTTGAATAAAATGGAAAAATTGCTCGGGCTGAAAAATATTTATACCGAAGGCGGCGTGTCGGACGTGCACCATATTGAACAGGCCTTGCGCGCGCATACTTTGTTCCGGCGCGACCGCGATTATGTGATTAAGGACGGGGAAGTTATTATCGTGGATGAATTTACCGGTCGCTTGATGCCAGGCCGGCGCTATTCGGAAGGCCTGCATCAGGCAATTGAAGCCAAAGAAGGCGTGCAGGTACAGTGCGAATCAATGACGTTAGCCACCATTACTTTTCAAAATTATTTCCGGCTCTACACTAAACTTGCCGGCATGACCGGCACGGCCGTTACCGAAGCCGAAGAGTTCCATAAAATTTATAACTTGGAAACGGTCGTTATTCCTACGCATCGGCCGATGGTCCGCAAAGATTTAACCGATTTGGTTTACGCTACCGAAAACGGTAAGTTCCAGGCGATTGTGCAAGAAATAAAACGGCGTCATCAGGCAGGGCAGCCGGTATTGGTAGGAACAATTTCTATTGAGAAAAATGAAATTTTAGCCGAGATGCTGGAGCGCGCTGGCGTTCCGGCGCAGGTTTTGAATGCCAAACAGCACGAAAAAGAAGCCGGCATTATCGCCGAAGCCGGCAAAGCGGGCGCGGTAACGATCGCGACTAACATGGCCGGCCGCGGCGTAGATATTATTTTAGGCGGCGCCGCTCTTGATGAGGCAGAAACGCAGCGAGTGCGTGAATTTGGCGGTTTACATGTCATCGGCACCGAGAGGCACGAATCGCGCCGGATTGACAACCAGTTGCGCGGCCGGAGCGGCCGCCAAGGGGATCCGGGCTCATCGCAATTTTATTTATCAATGGAAGATGATTTGATGCGCATTTTCGGCGGCGATCGGATGAAGCGGCTGATGGCTACCTTGCAGGTGCCGGAAGACACCCCGATTGAAAATAAAATAATCGCGCGCTCCATCGAGCAGGCGCAGAAAAAAGTGGAGGCGCATAACTTTGACATCCGCAAGCATTTGGTTGAATACGACGACGTTATCAATAAGCACCGCGAGGCGATTTACCGGCGGCGGCGAGAGATTCTTAACCTCACCCCTGCCTTGCCGGCAGGCAGGCCTAACCCCTCTCCTTTACAAGGAGAGGATACCCGAAGGGAGGTGAGGTTAAAAGGAATTATTTTAGAAATGATAAATGAAGAGATCGCGCTGGTTATTAACTTTCACACCGCGGGCGAAGACGCGAGCGCTTGGAACCTAAAAGAAATTCAGGAAACAGTTTTCACTATTTTTCCTCTGTCGGCTGATTTTACGGATGAACTGAAGAAGTTGGTGCAGCTAAAAAATCCAGCCGAAGCGCGGCAGAAAGTAATTGAATACGTCAGCGATTTAGCAAGCGAGGCGCATGCCGAATTAACAAATAACATCAATGAAATCGTGCCCTCAAGCCGTGGCGAAGGCAATCCTTCAATGCCGGAAATTGAACGGCAGATTTTAATCCGCGCCATTGACCAAATCTGGACCGAACATCTGGACGCGATGGACCAGATGCGCAAAGGCATCGGCCTGCGCGGCTACGGCCAGCACGACCCGCTGATTGAGTATAAAAAAGAATCCTACCGGATGTTTCAGCAGCTAAACGAATTAATCCGTAAGCAAGTAGCGTATTCTATCTTTAAAGTCGCTGATGTGACTAAATTTATGTCGCCGACATTGCTCCAGCGCGCGCAGCGATTTTCCGCGCCTGCCGAAGACGTCGGCTCCTTTTCTTCTTTTAAGCAAGGCGGCAATGAAGGCGGCGGCTCAATAACCGGCGGCGTGCAGCTCGCGCATGACAAAATAAAAGATGCATTCGGCCAAAAAGTCGGCC
>MFFV01000003.1:9300-9844 GCA_001777995.1 Candidatus Falkowbacteria bacterium RIFCSPLOWO2_02_FULL_45_15
GCCCGTGCGGAGCGGTTAAACCCGATGGTACTCCGATTAAGTACAAACATTGTCACGGGAAATAAAAAGTTTGCCCCGTAGGAGCGAAGCGACATGCGGGGTGCCATGGAGCTTGACAGAATGCTAGTAAGCATTCTATACTAAGGTTACTTTTTGGCACCTTAAAAATTTTAATATACGATCTTTATTTAATCACAATACGATCTTTATAATTACAGGAGGTAATTAATGAACGAGCACGAAGAACCATTCGATGACAAAAAAAATCAAGAAGAACTTGAAGAGAAAAGACAAGAGTTGCGCTTGGAATATCAAGAATGCAGCACCCTAAGCAGGTTTATTATGGGGCTTCGTTTTACCTTTTTTGCATCGTTTATCACCCTTTTTGTAGTTTTAATAGGTGCATACTACCATATCTGGTCTGCCGAGGATAAAGTATTTGGAGTGTTGCAGTCATATCTTCTGTTTATGATTTCCTGCTTCGGGATTATAACGGCGATTGCAGCCGGTGCAATAGAGATAAGAAATATCGAGATTGGAAATA
>MFFV01000004.1:0-5309 GCA_001777995.1 Candidatus Falkowbacteria bacterium RIFCSPLOWO2_02_FULL_45_15
CCTTTCCGCCCTTGATAATCGGTTATAAAATCGAGGACTTGTTTTTGCCTTTTTGTTACCATAGTGATATTATAGAAAATAAATCGAAAGTGTGAAAGGGCTAGTTATCCACATGATTATGAAAAATGACATAACTTATTTTACTAAAGAGGCAATAGTAGAGTTTTTAAGGGAATTCGGCGAACCAAAAACAAAAGATTATGAACTTGCCGCTACGCTTATTATTCATCACTTCTGCGAGAAGCGTTGGGGCAAGGATTGTTGGATTGGTTTCCGCATTAGACCTCAATATACAAACTCTTTACCGGCCTATAATTCTGAGCGAGAGATCAGTCTGAAAGAGATCGCAGAACTTTTGCGTAAAGGCATTGACGAAGACAGCCCCGTGGACTTTCTCGTTGTAAAGAGAGCGAGTATGCAAAAAGCTCAAGGAATGGTCTTTCAAGTAAAGCGATTCGGTATAGGTAGAATCAAGAAAGACACAGATGAATTAGTAGCTTATTTTAATTCATTTACAAAGAAATATAGCAAAACACAAGCAAACCTTCTTATTTGTTTAGACGATGGGGTACAGATTAATATGAAAAAATTAATTACTAATTTTGATACAAGTAATTCCCCATTTAACCGGATATTATTCACATGGTTGCTTGATGGCATGGTTTTTATCAAAGATGTTTATCCGTTGGGCGGTTTAGAGAAATATCTAATAGCAGAACTTTATTAAATCGTCGCCAAAAAATTCGCCCGCCCACGCGAGGACTGCTCGGCAGGAGGGGGTTGGGGGGGGGGAATGCCGAGCCGCCCGAGCGTTCCGCCGAGCGAAGCGAGGCAGTTATGTCAGGTTCTGCTTTTGGGATTTGTGGATCATATTTGGCAAAATAATATCAAAAGTTTGTTGTTATTTTTTATCGGGAGCCAAAATAAAAACGCTCTTATAGAGCGTTTTTTTGCTTTTTATGTTATGCTGTAAATAATAAAAAATAAAGAAAAAAATGTTTGGGATAGCCAAAGATAAGCTGAAAATTTTAAAGCGGCTTAATTCTCCGAAAAAAATTCAGGATTTTTTGGATAAAATGCCAATAAATTTTGAAGAGGACGGCGATACTTTTTTGTCGCCCATGGCGGTTTTGGAAAAAAAAACCTGCCATTGCGTGGAAGGCGCGGCGCTGGCGGCGCTGGCGCTGCGGGTAAACGGCTGGCCGCCGCTACTTTTAGACCTGGCAGCAAACGATAATGATTGGGACCATGTGGTTGCGGTTTTTAAGCAATACGGCAAATGGGGCGCGATTTCCAAAACTAACCACGCGGTCTTGCGCTTTCGCGAGCCGATTTATAATTCAATCCGGGAACTCGCGATGAGTTATTTTCATGAATACTTTGACGATAACGGCAAAAAAAATTTAAGGCGCTACTCCGCGCCGGTTAATTTAGCGAGATTTGACCAACGCGGCTGGATGACGGCTAAAGAGGACATTGATTATATTCCGGAATACCTGGCGGACATCAAGCACTTCCGTATTTTAAACCGCAAACAAATCGCCAACCTAAGGCGAGCGGATAAAATTGAGATTGAGGCGGGAAAAATTTTAGAATGGAGAAAAACAAATTAATTTTATTTTTTCATAGCGCGTTAATACACGCAACGAATTTTATCAAATATTTTTGGTTTTTTTTAAAAAAATATTTTACATTACAAAGCGCTGATGTTAAAATAAAGCCATAATAATTTAACTTATAAAAAATGGAAAATATGAATGACTCAAATTTAAAAAATAATCAGAAAGAATCAGAGCTGTCGCCAAACGATCTTGATTCTTCAATGTCTTCTCAAAAAAGCGAGCAAACTAACAAAAATTTCTCAATAACCAAAAAGAAAGTTTGGCTGGGAACAGGCGTGGTTTTGCTTTTAGCGACAGTCTCGGCGGTTTTAGTTTTCTTTTATTTTAAAACAGGAAGAACGGACCCCGCGGGCGGCGATGTTTCAGAAGAGAAAAATTTATTCAGCGGCTTTTCCCAACTGATAATCAAGACCGCTAATGCCGATGATAATTTTACTTTAACGCCGCTTAAGATTGACGGTTTGGGCGTAAGCGCTGATACGGTCTATGTAATAAAAAGCAAGGAGCCGCTGGAGACTGATTTAATTAAAAAAAATTTGCGAGTTACGCCTGACTTTCCTTATGATCTTAAAAAAATTTCCGAAACTGAATGGCATTTAGAGCCGCGTCAGGCTCTTGCGCCCAATACCTTGGTGCGCATCTCGTTAGCCGCCGCTTTTATTGATAAAAACAATCAAACCAACGAACGCGATTATTCTTGGGCATATCAGGTTAAAGACGATTTTAAAGTGTTGCGCAGCATTCCGCGCGACGCCGGAACAAACGTGCCGATAAATACCGGCGTTGAAATTACTTTCAGCCACGACAATTATTACGACTATGAAAAATATTTCTCCATCAATCCCAAGGTGGAGGGAAAATTTGAACAACACGGCCGTACTTTGGTTTTTGCGCCGCAGACGGCGTTAAATGCCGGTGCGTTATATACGGTCACGATTAAACGCGGCTTGCCGCTTACTAATTCCGGCGATGCTTTGGCGACTGATTATATTTTCACTTTTGAAACCCAAACGGATAGCGCGACTGAAAGAGACGCTTGGCACGGAATTTACGACCGTTTAATTGAAACTAATTCAAAATACCCGCCGCTGTTGCAAGTTTCTTCTTACGCGGCGCCGGACAAACTGGAAGTTGAAGTATTTCGCTTTAACGACTGGCAAGAATATTTAAAGTCTATCCGCGAACGCGATAATTTGCCTTGGTGGTCTTATTCCAAAGACGATTTTTTAATGAACGCCGCTGAATTGGAGAAGATTAACGCTTTCACCGCGCCGGTAAAAACAAACGACCGGATTAAATACATTGAGTTTCCCGGCAGTCTGGCGAAAGGTTTTTATTTAGCCGAAATAAAAAACCGCGAGGACAAAGCGCAGGTTTGGATTCAAGTAAGTGATTTGTCGGCTTATTATAATGTGACTAAAACCGACACGATTATTTGGGTGAACGATAACATCAATAAAAGCCCGGCTGACGGCGTTAAATTAGAACTGCTGGACGGCGGTTTAGCGGCTTTAACCGGCGCGCAAGGCATAGCGTTATTTAAAACGCCGGAGGCAATATTAAAAAACGCCGCCAACGAAGAAGAAACCAAACGCCAGTATTTTAAAATAACTAAAGACGACGACGCTCTAATTTTACCGGCGTCGCAAGTTTCTCGTGGCTCGTGGTGGGAGAGCCCGGCCGAAGCGAATAACTACTGGCTTTACCTTTATACGGACCGGCCGCGTTATCAGACGACCGACACGATAAAATACTGGGGGTTGATTAAAGACAGAGCTCATCAGCCGTTGAACGAAAAGGTTACCTTAACGCTTTATAAAGAAGGTTATGTTGATTATTATTATCGGCCGGTGGCGATTATGTCGCAGAAACTTAAACTAAGCGACTTAGATATTTTTTCCGGCGAGATGGCGATACAAAATTTGCGGCCCGATTATTACACTTTGGAATTAAAAGTCGGCGAAGCCGTAGTTAAGCGAAGCTACCTCACGATTAAGCCCTATGCGAAGCCGGCTTTTCAACTAAGTCTTACTCCGGACCGCCACGCCGCTTTTGCCGGCGACACAATAAATCTAAAAGTCAAAGCCGGCTTTTTTGAAGGCACGCCGGCGCCGGCTTTGCCGCTGATGCTGAAGATGCCGGAAGGAAACTATAAATTCACTACTGACGAAAACGGAGAAGCGAATTTGACTTACAATAAAAAATATTATGAGTGCGGCAATGCTTACGGATGTTGGCCGTCATTCGTCTATTTGTCAATCGTGCCGGAAAACTCGGAATTAGCGGAAATCAGCGCTGACACCTATATCAGATTTTACGGCCCGAAAGTTTATCTTGAAACAAAAACTATTTACCCGGTCAAAGGCGAAGGGCAGGTGGAAATGACGGCGAAATTTATTGATTTAGCCAAGCTTGAAGCCGATGACTGGTGGAGCCGCGGTTTAGGCGACAGTCCGGCAGACGGCGTTAAAATTGACGGCGACTTGATTAAAACGACTTACATTAAGCGTGAAACCAGCGCCCGGTATGATTTTATCAACAAAACCACTTATAAAACATACTCTTACGAAAAACGCGAGGAGAAAATAAAAAGCTTCAGCGGCGCCACTGACCAAAACGGCCGCTACGCGTTCAAACAGCGGCTTGAGCCGGAAACCTCATACCGGTTGGAATACAAATTTTTTGACGGCCAAGGCCATTTTGAAAAAAAAGTTGAATATTTATACTACTACGACGGCATCTCTCTTAATCGCTATGGAGACTTTAATTATGAATATTATAATTTAAACTTAAACGACCCGTTAACCCAGGCGGTGAAAACCTATTCGGTGAACGAAGCGGTAAAAGCGGTCTTCCAAAAAAACGAACGGCCGCTGCCGGACGGCAACGATCGGTATTTATATCTGCAACTGCAGAATGGCCTGCAAGAATACCAAGTAACTGGCCGACATGAATATGAATTTCCGTTTGAAGCAAGCGACGTTCCGAATGTTAATTTAATCGGCGTCTACTTTGACGGCCTGTCATATCACTCAACCGCCGCAAGTTATTGGAGCCAATCAGCTAAGTTTAAAATTAAAAACCGAGAATTAAAAATTAAAGTCAAGCGAGACAAAGACAAATACTCGCCTGGCGAAAACGTAAAGTTGGATATTCAGGTAACGGATAATAACGACGCGGCCTTGCCGGCGGAAATAAATTTGAATTTAGTGGACGAAGCTTATTACGCGGTGGCCGAAGATACCGCCTCTCCTCTAGAATCCATCTACACCAATGTGGGCCCGGGCGCTTTGATCGCTTTTTCAACTCATGAAAATTTATCTAATCAGGAAGGAGGCGGCGCGGAGAAAGGGGGCTGTTTTGCCGCCGGGACAAACATACTTTTAGCTAACGGTAAAAATAAGCCGATTGAAAAGATGGCGGTTGGAGACATGATTTTAACTTATAGCGATGCGGCCAGCAAGCAATTAACGGCTGGCCAGGTAGAAGAAGTGATTGAACATTGGGTTGGAGAATACATGGTAATTAACGGGAAAACAAAAATTACTCCCGAACACCAGGTTTTTTCCAATAATCACTTTGTTGACGCCGGACGGCTGAAAATAGGAGACTGGCTTTGGTCGGCAAATAATGAAAAAATCGTCGTGCGGGAAATTGAAATAAAACGCGAGTTAATAAAAGTATATA
>MFFV01000004.1:5351-23342 GCA_001777995.1 Candidatus Falkowbacteria bacterium RIFCSPLOWO2_02_FULL_45_15
CGGCCTTGTTTCAATCCGTGCGCACCAACGGCGCTGGCCAAGCAACGGCCGAATTTAAACTGCCGGACAACATCACCTCTTGGCGGGTAACGGCGCAAGGAATAACTGATGATTTATGGGCCGGAGTAAATGTTACCAAAATTCCGGTGTCTTTGCCGGTGTTTGCTGAAGTGACTGTCGGCAGTGAATATTTAACCGCCGACAAACCTCTGGCGCGCCTGCGCGCTTACGGAACGGCTCTGACCGCAACGGACAAAGTTGATTTTAGGATAGCCGCTCCGAGTTTAGGTTCGGCTCAATCGCCCACACTTTCCGCCCGGGCGTTTACGCCGATTTTTTATGACCTGCCGGCGTTTATTTTAGGCGAACATCAAATTACTTATGAATTAAAATCGGCCAAAGGCAACGATGCCGTTAAACTGCCGTTGCGGGTGATTAGTTCGCGGCTGGAGAAACAAACGGCTAAAAGCGGCGTCTTAACAACCGACACTAAAGTGGAAGCGATTAATAATTTGCCTATGGCCGTTGTTTTGAGCGACATGGGCCGAAACGAACTTTACGATCCGCTAATGGGTTTGAGCTGGTCGTGGGGCGATCGCCTTGACCAAAAATACGCCCGTAAAATCAGCCGCCAGGTTTTAAAGCAGTATTATCAGGAAGATATTTTAGAGCCGCCTTTTAACGCTTTTGATTATCAGATTTCCAGCGGCGGCTTAACGCTGCTGCCCTACAGCGGCGAAGATTTGGAACTTTCCGCGCGCGCGGCGGCCTTAAACATAAATGATTTTGACAAAGTTTCTTTAGCCCAGTACTTTTTTAATCATTTGGAAAGTAAAACGGCTAATCGCGAAGAGATCAGCCTTGCTTTATTTGGTTTAGCCGAATTAGACGAGCCGGTGTTGCCTAGAATTGACGCTTGGCTGAAAAGAGACGACTTAAGCGCTAAGGAAAAACTTTATTTGGCGCAAGCGCTGGCTGATTTAGGCGCAAAAGAATGGAGCCGGATGATTTTTTACCAAATATTAAAGCAATACGGCGAGGAAAAATCGCCGCAAATTGCCGTGCGCGTCAGTAAAAATTACGATGAAATTTTCCAAGCTACGGCTATCGCCGCGGTTTTAGCTTCCTCGCTTAACGCGCCTGAAGCTCAAGGGCTGTTCGCTTATTGGCAAAAAAATCAAAAATTATACGGCCAACATAAAAACAGCGAAAATCTTTTTAATTTGGAGACATTGAATTACATCAAACATGCGCTACCTAATTTAAAACCCAGCCCGGCTAAAGTAATTTATGAATTAGCGGGTGAAACCAAAGAAGTCAACATTACCGGCAGCAAATTATACTCTTTCCAGTTGGCTCCGGAACACGCCGCAACGATTAAATTCAAGTCTATCGCCGGCCAAGTGGGAATTTCCGTACGCTATCTTGAACCGCTCGACCTAAACAAAAGCGAACGTGACGACGATATTGGCATCAGACGCGAATATTATGTGAACGGAAAGCCAGCCGCTAATTTTAAAGAAAGTGACGCGATAGAGGTCAGACTTTATCCCGACTTTAAGAGCGAAGCGTTGTCCGGCGATTACCAAATTACTGACGTCTTGCCCAGCGGCCTGTCGCCAGTTACTAAGTTATATTACCGGGATCGCCAATATGACTGCCACCTTTGGTATCCTTACAACACGGACGAACAAATGGTAAAATATCGCGTTAATCGCGACTGGCGCAATAATTATTGCGGCGGCGATTACATCAAATACTACGCGCGCGTGAAAAACCGCGGAGTTTATCTGGTTGAACCGGCCGTAATACAATCGTTTGTTAATCCGGACTTCATTAATTACTCCGACGCTCAAAACATAACTGTCACCGAATAATGCGCAGACGAACTAATTTCACAATTATTATTTCAGGCGTTATCGGCTGTTTTTTCTTCTATTTTTTGTGGTTGCCGCGGCCGCCAAAGCCGTCTTTGCCGTTGATTAACGAACTGGATAATTTTAATCCGCCTGCCCGGTTAGCGGAAACGCAAAACAGCTTTTATAGCCAGGAAGAATTTTTATCAGCCGTAAAAAAAGCGGAGACAACGGGAAGGCGGTCGGATATTTACGGCATAATTGTGCCGCATCATTTAGTGGGCGCCGACATCATAGCGGAATTGGTAAAAATGGCGGCCGGCCGGCCGATTAATACGGTGATTGTAATAGGGCCCAATCACAATAATATCGGCCGCGAACCGTTAGCGACGGCGTTAATGTCCTGGCAGACGCCGGAAGGAAATGTAATGCCGGACATTAATCTAACCAAACTATTTTTAACCGACCATCAACTGCAACCCAACCCGTCAGCGCTGGCCAAAGAACATTCGGTGGGGGTAATGATGCCGTTTATTAAGCATTATTGGCCGCAAGCGCAAGTCCTGCCTATAGTGTTGTCTTCTTATGCCAATAAAGTTGAAGCGGAAAAATTAAGCGACTGGCTGAAAAGCCATTTAAACAAAGACGTTTTGGTTATTTTTTCTCTTGATTTTTCTCATTATCTGACTAAAGAGGAGGCGGATTTAAAAGACGAAGAAACTATAAATTTAATAGATAATTTTTTCATTGATAAAATTTACGAATTAAACAACGATTATGTTGATTCACCGGCCGGCCTGGCTTCTGCTTTGTTATTAGCGCAAAAAATCAGATTAAAAATTTCTGTCGTCCGCCACAGCAACTCCTTTAATTATGTTTTTCCTAAACCAGCGGCTACGACCAGTTATTTTGGCGTTACCTTAACTCGTGAACAGTAAAAAATATCTTGCGGCTATACAGTTATGCTAAACCAAAAACCGACAAATTATCTTATTATTTCCCTTGCCCTCGGCTGTATCTTTATTTTTAACACCCGAGTATTAACAAATACTGCCGTTGCCGCGAATACGAACATACCCATAACAGTAAAACAATATTACCTTACTGCCGTTCCTTTTGTGCCGCAAGCGCCGTTCGGCGAATGGAAAGACAAGCGTTTTCAGGACGGCTGCGAAGAAGCAACTTCTATAATTGCCGTCGCTTGGGCGCAAAAAAAAAGTTTAACCAAAACGCAGGCCAAACAGGAAATAATAAAAATAGCCGCGTACGAACAAAAAAAATTCGGCGGTTACGCGGACACGTCAGCCGCCGACACGCTCTTGCGCATCATCAAAGGATATTTCAATTACCAACGGGCGACCCTGAAAAAAAATATTACGGTTGACGATATCATTGCCGAAATTAAAAACGGCTACTTAATAATCGCGCCTTTCAACGGACAAAAGTTGAAAAATCCCTACTATACCGCGCCCGGACCGGAGCGGCACATGATTATTATTCGCGGCTACGACGAGACAAAGAACGAATTCATCACTAACGATGTGGGTACGCGCCGCGGTGAAAATTACCGCTACCCCAAAGATATTTTATTTTCCGCCATCCGCGACTACCCGACCGGCAATCATCAATTAATTAAAAAAGTGGAGAAGAATATTATAGTAGTAAAAAATAATTGACAACGATTGTCTTCTGTATTATACTCAACTAACAATAAAAAACTGCTTTGCGGCGGCTTATTTTTTTCTAAAATTTTATGGAGATACGAAACATAGCAATCATCGCTCATGTGGATCACGGCAAAACGCGCTTGACCGACGCGCTGATGCGCCAAACCGGCATGGTTAAGGACGATACGGTCAGTATGGATTCTAACGCGCTGGAAAAAGAGCGCGGCATTACCATTTACTCCAAAAACACCTCGGTTTTTTATCAAGGCACCAAAATCAACATCGTGGACACGCCCGGGCACGCGGATTTCGGCTCGGAAGTAGAGCGCGTCTTGCGTTCCATTGACTCGGTGCTGTTAGTCGTGGACGCGCAGGAAGGGCCGATGCCGCAGACAAAATTCGTGCTGAAAAAATCGCTGGAATTAGGATTAAAGCCGATTGTGGTAATTAATAAAATAGACAAGCCCGCGGCCCGTCCCGAATGGACGCACGAGCAAGTGCTGGAACTTTTTATGGATTTGGGCGCGAACGACGAACAGCTTAACTTTGCGACCGTGTACGCGATTGCCAAAGACGGCATCGCTAAAATAAACTTGAGCGACGCCGGGCGCGACCTCACTCCTTTACTGGATACGATTTTAGCCAAAGTGCCGGCCGTTAAAGTAGACGCTGATTTGCCGTTTGCTTTTCAGCCTTTTAACTTGGCTTACGATAATTATTTAGGCCGCTTAGGCATCGGCCGCGTATACCAAGGGTCAATTAAAACCGGCGGCAAAGTTTTCGTGAAAAAACAAACCGGCGAGATCATCCCGGGCGCCATCACCAAACTATTCACCTTTGAAGGCTTAAGCCGAAAAGAAACGCCGGCAGTCGCGGCAGGAGACATCGTTATGGTAGCCGGCCTGCCGAAAATTTACATCAGCGACACGCTTTGTACCGACCAAAACCAGGCGCTTTTGCCGGCGATAAAAATTGACGAACCGACGATTTCGCTGAATTTTTTAGTCAATAATTCTCCCTTTGCCGGCCGCGAAGGAAAATTCGTCACCAGCCGCCAGATTAAAGAAAGATTGGAAAAAGAATTGGAAGTAAACGTCGGTTTAAAAATTGATTTTTCCTCGGCGGATTATTATAAAGTCTACGGTCGGGGCGAACTGCATATCGCGATACTGCTGGAAAACATGCGGCGCGAGGGCTTTGAACTGCAGGTGTCGCAGCCGCAAGTAATTATTAAAGAAACGGACGGCGTTAAGCACGAGCCGTTTGAAGAAATTACCATTGACATTAATTCTGAAGCCTGCGGCACGGTGATAGCCAAAATGGCCAAACGCAAAGGACGGATGCTAGCCATGCGCCCGGAACAAAACCATACGCGGCTTTTGTACGAAATGCCGACCCGCGGCCTGCTCGGCTACCGCGGCGAGTTTGTCGTGGACACGCGCGGCGAAGGAATCTTATGCAGCCACTTCATCGGTTTTAAGCCGCACGCGGGCGAAATGGAAAAAAACGACTTGGGCTCCATGGTTTCCATGGCGGCCGGCAAAGCGCTCGCTTTTTCGCTCTGGAATCTGCAGAACCGCGGCGTGCTTTACATCGGCCCCAACATTGAAGTCTATGAAGGCATGGTCATTGGCAACGTCGCCAAAGGCAACGATTTGACGGTGAACCCGACCAAAGGCAAACAATTAACCAACATGCGTTCCAAGGCCTCGGACGAAGCGCTTGTTTTGACGCCGCTGCTGGAGCTGACGCTGGAACGCGGTTTGGAAATTATGCGCGCGGACGAATACTTGGAAATTACGCCCCAAAGCGTGCGCCTGCGCAAGCAACTGCTGACCGAAAACGAGCGCGCGCGGGTGGGGAGGAAGTAAAAATTTAGCAAATTAAAAAATACCGGCTGCTTGGCCGGTATTTTTATTTTTACTATTTATTCCCTGCCGCGCGCGGAGTGCGTAGATACTTGTCCGCCACAATAAGAGTGCAACGAGCTTTGGGCGGAGAAGATTAACTTTCGTTGCTGTGGAGAGTTTGTGGAACGCAAAATTAATTATTACTTTTAGGTACCGGCAATCCTAATTTTTGCAACGGCAAATAATGGAAATAATAATGACAGCCGACAGATATCACATAATCCAGCGTATCTTTATACCCCGGCTTTTTAAACCAGTCGTTAAGAATATAAATGATTTAAAAACTTTTAATTTTGATCTGTTATCACAACCACTTTTTTATTTTGATAGTCTGTCGAAAAAACCGGACTCACAACTGGAATATTATCAGCCATGATAACCTCGAGGTCATCGCCGCGCTCGCGGGAAATTTTATTCAGTTTGGCAATAAAATTTTTTAGTTTCATAACATTAAACCCATAGTTTTTTATACACTCCCTTCTTAACAAATTCTATTAAACCGATGTCGCGTAAATATTGCAACTGCTGGCGTATTTTATCATTTATATGTTTATTATTTGGATATAATTTTTGCAGGTGTTCATTAAAACTATAAATATCATGGGCAGTAAAAACGTCATTTTTAATTAACAACAAACATTCAAAAACATCTTTTTTCCATGAAGTTAGGTTGGCTCTAATGCTTTCAACGCCGCCGTTAAACATATCGAACGGATTCTCATCCCCTATAATTTTAGCAAATAATTTTTGATCGCTCACTTTAATTTTGAATCGTTTTTCTTTAGGGACAGATGCGATTATTTCCTCAGCCTTATTAATAATATCAATGGTAATTGCTGGATAAACTTTGTTGTTAAAAATATTCAAATAGTCATTTTTAATTTTTTGCAGTATAGCGCCTTGCGCCATTACTCCGTATTCTAAATTATGTCTTAACCCTCCTGCAGTTAAATTACCGGAAGTAATAACCGCTTTGTTATCAAAAATAAAAAACTTGGCATGTAAATTAGGTACATTCTTTTGCTTAACTTGGTGTGCCTCAAAAACTTTTAAAGCCGCTAAATCTGAAGCGCCCTGATAAAAATTAGACAGCTTAAAACAATTCATATACCTAAAATCTAAATTGCGGTTGCAATTTTTTATGATAAGTTCCGCCGTTTGTTTTTTTATAAAAGGGCTAGCTAGATAAACATTTTGTTTAGCTCCCTGCAAAAGACTAACGAAAATATCTTCCCATGGAGATTTTATTATCTGTAGCATATAGTAATTTTGATATTTAAACCTAGCAATTTGCTTGATAGAGAGAGAATCCTGATTTACTGTAATAAGGTTTTTGCATGGGGGTTAATCGTCTGTCTTTAATTTACCTCAATTTATATAAAAAATCAAACAAAAAAGAAGCCCTCTGCCTCCTTTATATGAAAATGTCTCGGTCTTTAAACGCGATTAACTCTCCATGTGCCGCCGCTTTAAATGTCGCCAAACGTACAAACCAACCGCGATGGCAATTAATACTGCAATCGCCAAATCAAACTCTTCCAATTTTACGCGAATTAACCCCCAATTGTCCCCCATTTTTACTCCCAGCCAAGTAAATAATATGCTCCAAAGCAAGGCGCCGGCAAAAGTATAAAGGGAGAATTTTTTTATATCCATCCGGGCAACGCCGGCCGGAAAAGAAATGTAAGTGCGCACAACCGGCAACAGCCGGCCGGAAAAAACCGCCGCCGGCCCATAGTTGGTAAACCAGCGCTCCGCTAAATCTAAATCATGCCGCGAAATTAATACATATTTGCCGTATTTTTCTAACAGCGGCCGTCCGCCTTTCCAGCCAATATAGTAAGCTAAGAGCGAGCCGGCTAAGTTACCCAAACTGCCCGCTATTACCACTGCCCAAAATCCCAGTTTGCCCTGCGCGACTAAAAAGCCGGCGAAAGGCATAATTACTTCCGAGGGCGCCGGAACGCCGCAACTTTCCGCGAGCATCAACAAAAAAATTCCGGCGTAGCCGGTAAAATTAACGGCACTAACGACTATATTTACTAACCAGTTGATGATTGGCGCAATCATATTTAAAATATACTTTAACTTTAATCTAAATTGAAAAAAAATTCAACGGAGGTTATGTTTTATCCAGACACCTTCCAGAATTCCCCCACACCAAATTTTGGTGTGGGGGAATACCCGGCGGTGAAGGTGTTTGGATTTATTAAAAATAAAAGGCATCCAGGTAATTACGCCTACCCGAACGCCTCTGAAAAAACAATTTTTGGGATGCTTTATTTTATGGTTGGAGAGCTTTCTCCACCTCTTGCATGAATTCTCTGGGAAGACATGGTTTTTTAATGATCCCGGCGATGCCTAACTGTCGCAATATTTCCATATGATCTGGCGAAAAAAAGCCGCTACAAATCAGGACTTTGACCTGAGCGTCTACTTCCCTGATCTGCCCTAAAACTTGCTCCCCGCCCATGCCGCCGGGCATTAACATATCCAAAATAATTAAATTAATCTTCCCTTGGTTTTCCAGAAAAATTCTTACCCCTTCACTGCCGTTTTGGGCGAGCAGAACTTCATAGTCATTTCCCTCTAAACACCTTCTTAGAAGGTCGCGTATTACTTGCTCATCGTCAACGATTAGAATTGTGGCCTTCGTTTGCGTTCCCATTTTCTTTATCCCTTTTCTTAATAGATTTTGAATTCTCAACAAAAAAGAACGAATTCGTTTAATATTACTATAATATCTTATTGCTGTCAACTAAACGAAAACAGGCGCCTTTCGCCTGTTTTTTATTCTTTATCTTTCTTATTTTCTGACTTCTCCGCCTCGGCTTCGCTCCGGCGAGACGGGTTACTGCTAACTTAATAACCTTCGTATTCGCGCATGGTTAACTGCGCCTCAATTTGCTTTACGGTTTCAATAATGACCGCGACCACAATCAAAATGCTCGTGCCGCCGATAGCGAGCGACTGGATGCCGGTAAAGTAGCGCAAGATAAGGGGCAAAATGGCGATCAGCGCCAGAAATAAAGCGCCGACGAAAATAATTTTGTAAGTGGTTTTGCCGATGTAATCTTCGGTGTGCTTGCCCGGGCGAATGCCGGGAATAAACGCCCCTTGTTTCTGCAGGTTTTCCGCGATTTGAGTGGGATGAAAAATAACTTCCGTATAAAAATAAGTAAAGCCGAAAACTAAAATAAAATATAAAATGCCGTAGACAAGCTGGTTGTTAAACGCCTGCAAGGTCCATTCGGCCGCTTGGGATATAAAACTCGTGCGCGCGTGAATAAAAAATTGGGCGATCATGGAAGGAAATAAAATGACGGAAATGGCGAAAATTATCGGCATCACGCCCGCCATATTTACCCGCAGCGGCAAATGCGTTTGGGTGCCGCCGTACATGCGGTTGCCGCGGATTTGTTTAGCGTAAACTACCGGCACGTTTCTTTGTCCTTCGTTGATAATCACCACGCCCACGACCGTAATCACCGCTACCGCGATAAAGCCGATTAAAGTGAAAAGTTGGGAGGCGTCAAAGGTAACGGCGATCTGCTGCGCGGCTCCGGGCAAGCCGGCGATAATGCCGGCAAAAATCAGTAAAGAAATGCCGTTGCCAATGTGTTTTTCCGAAATCAGTTCCCCGAGCCACATTAAAAAAATAGTGCCGGCGGTGATGGTTAAAACAGTGGAGATTAGCGTCCAGCCGCCTAAGTTGGAGATAATGCCTAAGGTGGAGCGGTTTAAGAGAGTAATCATGCCGTAGGCCTGCAATATTGACATCGGCACCGTCAGGTAACGGGTCCACATGTTAATTTTTTGCCGGCCGGCCTCTTCCTTCTGCAGCTCCTCCAGAGCGGGGATAATCATCGCTAAAAGCTGGAAAATAATGGAGGCGGTAATGTAAGGAGCGACGCCCATCATCACGATAGAAAAATTTTCCATGCCGCCGCCGGAAAATAAATTAATCAGCCCTAATATTTGGTTAGAGGCAAAAAATTGCTTTAAGGCGATTACGTCAACGCCGGGAATCGGAATGTGAGCCGCCATGCGAAAAATCGCGAGCATCGCCAACACAAACAAAACGCTTTGCCGCAAATCTTTCGCTTTCCAAATTTGGGAAATTTTCTCCAGCATACAGTTATTTTATAATTTTACCGCCCGTCTTCTTAATCTGTTCGGCAACGCTCTTGCTTAACTTTAGGCCCCTGAATTCTAAATTCTCAACGCTCAATTCTCCCTTACCTAAAATTTTAACTGGCATTTTTATGGTATCAATTAAACCGGCTTTAAGCAAACTCTGGGGCGTAATTTGAGCGCCCTTGTTAAAATGGCGGCTAAGTTCGTTAACATTCACTACCCGGGCTTTAGGATATAAACTGCGAAAACCGCGTAATTTCGGGGTTTTTAATAAAATTTGCTTCATGCCTTTGCGTTTCAATCCCTTGCGTCCGCCGCTGCGGGACTTTTGCCCTTTTTGGCCCCGGCCGCTGTAAGTGCCGTGTCCGGAAGCATCGCCTCTGCCCACCCGTTTGCGTTTCTTGGTCGCGCCTTTGGCTGGCTTAATTGTATGCAATAAAAACATAAGTCTTGTTTAATTAATTTATTTTGCTTCAGTCTTATCAGGCGCTCCTTGGCTGTTGGCCGCGGCGGGCTTTTGGTCCAGCGATTCTTCCTGGGCCGCAATGTGCTTTAAACTCTTCAAAGCTTCCATAACGCACTGCACGTTATTAACCGAGTTATTAGTGCCAAAAATTTTACTGACGATATTTTTTACTCCCGCTAATTCTAAAACGATGCGCACCGCTCCGCCAGCGATTATTCCCGCCCCTTGCCGGGACGGCTTCAGCATAATTTTGGCCGCGCCGAATTTATGTCGGATCTCATGGACAATGGTGCCGTTGATCAATTGAATGTTGATCATGTTCTTTTTGGCTTGTTCAGCGGCTTTGGCAATGGCGTTAGTGACGTCCGCCGCTTTCGCCAAACCAATGCCTACTTTGCCGGCGCGATTGCCCAAAGCCAAACAGGCGCGAAAACGCATGCGCTTGCCGCCGGCCATAACGCGCGTAACGCGGGCAATGTCAATAATTTTCTGTTCGTATTCGTCTTTATTCGCCTCTTTTCTGTCGTCCCGGCCTCTTTTTCTGCCGCCTGCTCTGCCAAAACCCCTCCGCCCCTTGCTTTTTAACTGGGCAACGGGAGCGTTTTTGACTTCTTCCCCTTCAATTTCAATCTCCGCGCCAGCTCCCGCCGGCTCGGCTGCCTTTTTTTCCTCATTGTTAATTAATTGATTTTCCTCAGACATAATAAAATGGTTAAATTATATTTTCAGCCCGGCTGCCCGCGCGGCCTCGGCCACCGCTTTGATTCGGCCATGGTATTTATTTCCCCGGCGGTCAAATACGGCGCAATTTATTCCTTTAGCTAAAGCTTTCTGCGCTAATAGCTTACCCGCCGCCGCGCTGACGCTGGTTTTAGCGCCCGGTTCTTTAATCTCTTTGCTGCTGACGCTAACAATCGTCCTGCCCGCCTCATCATCGATGAGCTGCAGATAAAGTCCGCGATTGCTCCTAAAAACGTTTAAACGCGGTCGCTCGCCGGTACCGAAAATTTTCGCCCGGACCCGCCTTTGCCGCTGTAATTTATTATTTTTTACTCTGGTTAATTCTTGCTGCATATTATTATTTAGCGGTAGTAGCCGCGGTTTTGCCCGCTTTGCGGCGCAATGTTTCGTCGACATACTTTATGCCTTTGCCTTTATACGGCTCTGGCTGCCTAAGCTTTCTGATTTGCGCCGCCGTTTCCCCCACTAATTGCTTATCAATGCCGCTGACGGTAATGATGTTTTTCTCCACGCTGACGGCAATGCCGGACGGCAGGGGAAATTCTACCGGATGCGAAAAACCAATGTTGAGAACCAATTTATTGCCGGCCACCGCTGCCCGATAGCCAACGCCGTTTACCTCTAATTGCTTGGAAAAACCGCTGTTTACTCCCTCAACCATATTATTGATCAGCATCCGGTAAAGGCCCCACAAAGCCCGATTTTTTTTATCCAAAGCGTTTTTTACCGTTACTTTTATTACTTGCTTGCCTCCTTCGTCGTCCGCAATATCCACTTTGACCAAAGGATTAATGTTTTGTTTCAACTCTCCTTTTGGCCCTTTGACTGTAATAAAATCGGCTTGCAGTTTAACTTCGGTGCCGGTGGGGATGGTAATTGGTAATTTTCCTAACCTAGACATAAATTTTAGTATATTTCACAAATAACTTCTCCGCCAATTTTGGCGCGCCGCGCTTGTTTGTTCGTCATTAAGCCCCGCGAAGTGGAAATGACGGCTATTCCCAAGCCGCTCAACACGTACGGCATCTGCTGATAAGCCGCGTACACTCTCCGGCCGGGCTTACTGACGCGCTTAATGTTCATTATCACTGACTTGCCAGATTTATTATATTTTAATTTTAAACACAACTGGTCGAAGGAACGCTGTTGGCCTCGTTCATTTTTTTCCACGCCGGCCAGCCAGCCCTCCTGGACCAAGAGCTGCGCCAAATTATGCTTAAATTTGCTGAACGGCAAAACCACTTCAGTCTTTTTGACTGCTTGAGCGTTCCGGATGCGTGTTAACATGTCGGCGATTGGGTCGGTCATAGTTTAATAATTTACCACGATGATTTAGTAATGCCCGGTATTTCCGCGTTATTAGCCAGCTCCCGAAAACAAATACGGCACAGATTAAAATCGCGCATAAAACCGCGTTTGCGGCCACAACGCCAACAACGCCGCACTACTCTGGTCGTGTATTTGGGATGCTTTTTTGATTTGGCTATCTGCGCTTGTGTCGCCATGGCAGTTATTTAATAATTATTTGCTTTTTTTCTCTTTAGATTTAAAAGGGAAACCCATTAAACGCAACAGTCCCAGCCCCTCGGTCTTATTCTTTGCCGTCGTCGTGAGGCAAACTTCTAAGCCGTGAATTTTAGCGATGCCGTCATCCTGCGCTTCGGGAAAAGCGATGTGTTCGGCAAAACCAATGTTGAAGTTGCCCTGTCCGTCAACAGCGTCCGTTGACAAACCGCGGAAATCGCGCGTCCGCGGCAAAGTGACGTTAATCAGTTTGTCAATAAAATCGTACATCCGCTGGCGACGCAGAGTTACTTTAAAACCAACTACCATCCCTTGGCGGATCTTAAACGAAGAAATGGACTGCTTGGCCTTAGTCTTTACCGGCGCTTGCCCGGTAATCTGCCGCAGCGTCTTTTCAACTGATTCTAAAAATCCCGGCTCTTTAACAAACTTACCCACGCCTACGTTGACGGTCACTTTGCTCACTTTAGGCACGGCTAAAATATTGGGGTAGCCGAATTTCTCCCGCAAACTTGGTACTATCTCTTTTTGGTATTTAGCGTATAACCGCGTCATAATCAATCAATTACTTGTTTACATTTTTTACAAATTCTGGCTTTTTTCCCGCCGTCCAACATTTGCGAACCCACTCTCGTCGCCCGGCCGCATTGCGGACAAACAAGCATAACATTAGCGATGCTCATCGGGGCCGGAAATTCTACCCGCTGCCCTTTTTCGCCTTGCCGGCGCGGACGCAAATGCTTAATTAACAGGTTCCGGCTTTCAACGCTTACCAGTCCTTCGCGCGGCCAAACCTGCAACACTTTGCCCGTATGGCCTTTGTCTTTCCCGGCTGTTATTTTTACTTTATCTCCTGATTTTATTTTCATATGTTTATAATACCTCCGGCGCCAGGGAAACAATTTTGGCAAACCCTCGCTCGCGCAGTTCTCTGGTAACCGGACCGAAAATTCTCGTGCCTTTTGGCTCTTTGCTTTTGGGGTCAACCAACACGCAAGCGTTCTCGTTAAAACGGACGCAGACGCCGTTAGGGCGTTTGATTTCTTTTCTGGTTCTTACCACTACTGCCGGCAGGACTTCTCCTTTTTTGACCAAACTATGCGGCGCCGCCATTTTCACCGTTACCGTAATAATGTCGCCTATCCTCGCGTACCGCTTTTTATAGCCGCCCAAAACTTTGATGCATTGCACTAGCTTGGCGCCGGTATTATCGGCTAATTTTAACATTGTTCGATGTTGGATCATACATTCAAATAGTTATTACGGATTTATGCTTTTTTGTTCTTGTGTTTTAATGTTTTTATGTTTCTTACTTCTGGCTGCTTACTTCATACAGCACTCGCCATCTTTTGTCTTTGGATAGCGGTCGGCACTCCACAAAAACGACTTGATCGCCGTCTTTAAACTGGTTGCGTTCGTCATGCACTTTATATTGCTTGCTCACCAAAAAACTTTTGTGGTATTTGGGGTGCCGTTTCACCCGGTCAACTTTAACCACGATGGTTTTATCCATTTTGTCGCTCACTACTATTCCTTGAAATTTTTTACTGATTTTGTTTAGTTGCTTATTGGCCATAGTGCGAATTAATCAGGGTTAAAATTTGGGCAATGTCTTTTTTTATTACTCTAACGGCGCGCACGTTTTTTAGCTGCTTAGCCGCGTCTTTAAAGCGCGCCTCCCGCAACCGATCGCGCGTCTGCGCCAATAACTTCTGCAATTCAGCCAGTGATTTATTTTTTAATTCTTTAATCTCCATATTTTACTTTTTAACAAACTGACATTTAATCGGTAATTTATGAGCCGCTAAGGTCAGCGCTTCTTTGGCTAAAGATTCTTTCATTCCTTCCAATTCAAATAATACCCGGCCGCGGCGGACAATAGCGACAAAATGGTCCGGCTCGCCCTTTCCTTTGCCCATAGGAATTTCGCCGCTCTTTTTAGTGATGACTATGTCCGGAAATATCCTAATCCACATCTTCCCGCCGCGCGCCGTATAGCGGGTAATGACGCGCCGCGCCGCTTCAATCTGCCGGGAAGTAATCCAGCGCGACTGCAACGCTTTCAGGCCGAAACTGCCGAAGCTTAATTCGGCTCCGCGCGCGCTTTTGCCGGCGGGCTTTATCTGGTGGTATTTGCGGTGTTTTGTTTTTTTGGGCGCCAACATAATAAATTAATTTTCAATTTTCAATGAATGACTTTTGCTATTATATTACTTTCTGCCTACCACTTCTCCGGTTCTGCTTTCTTCCTTGCTAAAAATCTCGCCGCGATAAATCCAAACTTTTACGCCGATTGAGCCGTAGGTAGTATGCGCCGTGCCCTGGGCGTAATCAATGTCGGCGCGCAAAGTATGCAAGGGGATTTTACCCGCGACCATTTTCTCCTCGCGCGCAATCTCGGCGCCGTTTAAACGGCCTTTAACCAGCGCTTTAACGCCTAAAGCTCCCGCGCGCTGCACATGCATAATCGCCTGTTTCATCACCCGTTTGTACGGCAAACGCTTTTCAATGTCTAAAACCATCGCCTGCATTACTATGGGAGCGGATAAATTCGGCCGGTCCACTTCGTTAATGTTGAGATTAATTTCTCCCAACTTAACTTTCGGCAAAAACTTCCGCTTAACTTCTTTCTTTAAATCTTCCGCTCCCGCGCCGCCTCGGCCGATAATTAAGCCGGGCTTAGCGGTATAAACCGTGACGGTGATTTTCTGGGCATCGCGCTCAATTTCTACTTTATCCACGCTGGCTTCTCTTAATTTATGAATGAGAAAGCGGCGAATCTCAACGTCCTGCTTGAGCTTAGAGGGGAAATTACGAGCGGTGCTGAACCATCTTGACGGCCAGGAATAAATGATGCCGGTGCGAAAAATTTTTGGATGTACTTTTTGTCCCATGTCTTTTTACTACTTAATTAAAATTATTAAAATTATCCGCTCTTCCTTCTAAATATTCTGCTGGCAAAACCCTTGCGCCCTCCCTCCATTCTGGCCTGCCCCCGACGGCCCTCGCGCCGCGTATCCTGTATTTCCTTAACTGCTTCGGCAGAAGTGTCTTTGGCTTCCGTATCGAAAACGTCTTGCTGGGCGCTGGTTATCTGCTCCGGTTTAATCGCTTCCGCCGGCTTTTTATCCAGCTCGGTTAATTTTACCGGCGCTTCCGCCGCTGGTTTTTTGCCTGTTTTGACGCCGCTGTCTTTTATTTCTCCTAAAGTCAAACTAAGGTGGCTGCCTCGTTTCCGAATCGGCGTAGCGCGTCCGTGCGCCCGCGGCATCCAGCGCTTTAAGGTAGCCGCGGCGTCAACTCTGATTTCTTTAACATATAAATTATCCTTAGCTAACTCAAAATTATGCTCCGCGTTAGCCACTCCGGAACGAATCAACTTGATTACCGGCTGGCTGGCTGCCTTATTCAGAAAACGCAGACGCTGCAAGGCTTCCTCTGCCCGCAGACCGCGAACGACATCAACCACTAGCCGCAACTTGCGCGGCGAAATTCTAAGATTGTTTACCTTGGCGCTGGTCTGCATATAAAAAATAATTAAGCCGTTTTAGGCGGAGCGGCGACGGTGGCGGTACTGGCGGCGGCCGCTTTTTGAGCCGCTTCCTTTTCTTCTTCTTTGGCTTTCCTGCCCCCGTGGACAATAAACTTTTTGGTGGGCGAAAACTCGCCTAATTTATGGCCAACCATATCTTCCACCACCCTTACCGGCAGATGCTGTCTGCCGTTATGAACGCCAATAGTAAAACCTACCATCTCCGGCGTAATCGTGCAAGCTCGGTCCCATGTCTTGATCATGGTCTTATCTTCCGGCCGCGCCTTGTTAATTTTCTTCATTAAATCCTCATTCACATAAGGACCTTTTTTTAAACTTCTGGACATGAAAATGAATTATGAATTAAAAATTAAGAATTACGAATGCGAGAACTAAGTAACTGATTAACTAATCAACTGATTAACTAACTTTTACTTTCTTTTCTTATTCTTCCTTCTCTGTATAATCAACCTGTCTGATGGTTTTGGCTTTCTGGTCGGCACCCCTAAAGCTTTTTTGCCCCAAAGCGTTTTTGGCGCTTTCAAACCGATAGACTGCTTGCCTTCGCCGCCGCCGTGCGGATGGTCAACCGGATTCATCGCCGTACCGCGCACGGTCGGCCTAATCCCTAATAACCGTTGGCGACCGGCTTTGCCGATAGAAATTAAACGCCAATCAGGATTACTGACTTTGCCGATAGTAGCCAAGCAATCGCCTTTGACTAACCTGATTTCTCCCGAAGGCAGCTTTAATTGGATATTGTCGCCGTCAATGGCCATCACCTGCACTAAATTCCCCGCGCCCCGCGCGAGTTTCCCGCCCGCGCCCCGCACTAACTCCACATTATGAACTTCAATTCCTACCGGGATATATTTAAGCGGCAAACGGATGCCGATTTTTATCTCTTGCTTTTGCAGCGAACTCATTACCGCATCGCCGACTTTTAAACCGTCGGGGGCGATAATATAGCGCTTGGCTCCGTCGCGGTAATATAATAAGGCGATTCTTGCCCCCCGGATTGGGTCATATTCAATCGTTTTCACCGTCGCGGGGATATCAAACTTATCCTGTTTAAAATCAATCAAGCGCACCCGCTGCTTGGCTCCGCCGCCCTGATGCCGGACGGTAATTTTGCCCTGCATATTACGGCCGCCTTTTTTTTTCTTCGGCACCGTCAGCTGCTTTAGCGGCTTAACTGCGGTAATATCTAAAAAATCGTCAAAAGTCGCTTGGCGCAAGGCATTGGTTATCGGTTTTACTTTTCTAATTCCCATACATTTAGCTACACTCCTTCGTAAATATTAATATTTTTTCCGGCCGGCAAAGTAATAATTGCTTTCTTCCAGTCCTTTCGCTTGCCGCGCAAGCGTTGGCTGCTGACTATTTTACCTTTCAATCTGATAATATTGACCTTAACCGGCTTAACGCCGTACACCTGCTCAATGGAGCGGGCAATCATAATTTTGTTGGCGGCGATAGCCACCACAAAAGCGTACTTATTTTGCGTACCGATTTTAGCCGCCTTTTCGGTCACTAACGGCTTAACTAGCACGCGATACGAATCAGCATATTGCCGGGTAGCAAGCTTTACGCTTCGGGACGGAGCAGCGGCTGCTTTTTCCCCTTCGCCTCCATACAAGTCCTTCATGCTTACCGGCTCCGGCATTTTATCGCTCGCTGCCTGCTTAACATTACTTTGTTTTTTACCAAATATGCTCATAAGTATCTTTTTGTTACTTGTTACTTGTTACTTGTTTGCTGTATTGCTTCTCCAACTGCTGCGCCGCCGCCACCGTTAACATTATATTCCGGTATTTTAATAAATCCAAAATATTAATATTATTTGTCTTGATTAAATTAACGCCGGCTAAATTTCTCATCGCTATTTCAACCGGCTCATTTTTATCCGCAATCATTATCAGTATGCTGGTTTTTTTGCTTGCTTGTCTTGCGGGGCTGGCTGGTTTGGTTTTTTTATCGGCAATAAACACTTTGTGCGCAAAATCAGCGATAATGGCCGCGGCTTGTTTCGTCTTGGCGGCCGGCAGCTCTAACTTATCAACTAAAATCAAATTGCCGCTACGCACTCTGTCGGATAAAACGCCCAGCGTCGCTTTTCGTTTCATTTTAATATTAATCTTTTTGGCAAAATTCCTGT
>MFFV01000005.1:0-5784 GCA_001777995.1 Candidatus Falkowbacteria bacterium RIFCSPLOWO2_02_FULL_45_15
AGCTCCGGTTTTAAAATAATGCCGGCAAAAGCCAGCACGCGCGCCGCTATCGGAATGCCCACCACGTTGTAAAACAGGGCGAAAAACATGTTTTGCTTTATCTTTCCTACGGTGGCGCGGCTTAATTCAATCGCCGCTAAAACATCGCTTAAATCATCTTTGATAATGACGATGCCGCCGGTTTCAACCGCCACGTCCGTGCCGCTGCCCATCGCTATTCCTAAATCAGCTTGCGCCAGCGCCGGCGCGTCGTTGATGCCGTCGCCGACCATAGCGACCTTTAAACCGCTCGCTTGCAATTTTTTTATTTCGTTAGCTTTATCTTCCGGCAAAACTTCCGCCAATACTTTGGTAATTCCCGCCTGTTTAGCTATCGCCGCCGCCGTGCGCTGGTTGTCGCCGGTTATCATAAACACTTCCAGGCCGCGCTCCCGCAACTTGAGCACGGCCGCCGCCGCGCTGCCTTTGATGGTATCGGCTACCGCCACTAACCCTAATATTACTTGCTCGTCCGCTAAAATCATCGCGGTTTTGCCTTCATCTTCTAAAGCATGCAGTTTCATTTCTGTCGCCTCCAAAGTTAAGCCGGCCACATCCGTAATCAGCCGGCGATTGCCCAAAAAATATTTCTTACCGTTCAAGGTTCCGGTTACGCCGTGCCCGGGGATTGCCCGAAAATCAATCGCGTCCGCTAAGATAATTTTTTCTTTAGCCGCGTATTTTACTATCGCTTCCGCTAACGGATGTTCGGACTTGCTCTCCAACGAAGCCGCTATCCGGATTATTTCTTTGGTTAAAAATTCGTTCTTAATTATGGCAACATCGGTTACTTCCGGCAGCCCGGTGGTTAAAGTGCCGGTCTTGTCAAACACCATTGCTTTGATTTTGCAGGCTGCTTCCAAGGGCTCGCCGCCTTTGATTAAAATGCCGTATTCGGCGCCCTTGCCGGTGCCTACCATAATCGCGGTCGGCGTCGCCAGCCCCAAAGCGCAGGGGCAGGCGATGACGATGACGGCGGTAAAGGCCATCAAACTAAAAGTTAAATTTGCCCCTAAAACAAAAAACCAAACGACGAAAGTTAGCGCGGCCGCGACTAAAACCAGCGGCACGAACACGGCGGAAATTTTATCCGCCAGCGCCTGAATGGGCGCTTTGGAGCCCTGCGCTTCCTCTACCACGCGGATAATTTGCGCGAGCGCGGTTTCCGCGCCCACCCGCTCGGCGCGGAATTCAAAACTGCCGTTTTTGTTGAGAGTCGCGCCGTACACTTTATCGCCCGTATTTTTTTCTATCGGAATACTTTCGCCCGTGAGCATGGATTCATCGACGGCGGAAGCGCCGGCAGTGATGACGCCGTCTACCGGAATTTTTTCTCCCGGCCGCACGACAATAATATCGCCGACCGCCACTTGTTCTATCGGCAAATCGTTCGTCTCCCGTCCGCGCCGCACGCGCGCCGTTTTTGGCTGCAGCCCAATCAACCGCTTGATTGATTCGGAAGTGCGCCCTTTAGCCCTCGCTTCCAGCCATTTTCCTAAAATCACGAAGGTGATTAGAAAAGCGGCGGTCTCAAAATACAATTCGGGGATCTTTTCGCCGCCGATGCCGATTAAACTTCGGCTGACCACGACATAACTAAGATACTGCCACAGGCTGTAAATAAAAGCGGTGCTGGTGCCAATCGCAATCAAGCTGTCCATATTGAACGTTTTCATTCTTAAGCCGCTGTACAAACCGTGATAAAATCCGGCGCCGATGATGAATTGCACGGGAGTGGTCAATATTAGAGAGATAACGCCAACGTACGGCCAAAGCAGGCGCCCGGGCAAAGCGGGCATAAAATCCAAAGCCATAAAATACAGCATGGGCGAACTTAAAACAAAGCTTGTTAAAAATTTTTGCCGATACTTTTTCATTTCCCGCTCCCGTTTCTGCCGTTCCGCTTCCGGATTGCTTTTGCCAGCCAAAGCGGCCCGATAGCCGGCTGCCTCCACGGCTTGGATAAGCGCGGGCAAGGCAACCGCGCTCTCGTCAAACTTCACGATTGCTTTTTCGGTGGCAAAATTCACGTTGGCCTGTTCAACTCCGGCAGTTTTTTTTAAGGCATGTTCAATAATTTGCGCGCAAGAAGCGCAATGCATGCCTTCAATATTTAAGGTGGTTAATTTGGTTGTTTCCATATGGTAATAGTAAATAATAATAGAGGGGCAGTGATTATGTCTGTACGGTGTAGCCGGTGCCGGCGAGTGTTTGCTCGATTTCTGGCCTGGCAATTTCGCGGTCAGCTAAAATTTCGGCGGCGCCGGTTTCTTCAACGCGCGCTTCGCTGACGCCCGGAATTTCTTCCAATTTCATCTTAGTTAATTTAACGCAAGCCGGACAATGAAATCCTTGAATGGTTATTTTAGTCGTTATCATGTAATTATTGTACTCTAATCAAGCCGCGCGGTACACCCATCGCGCAGGTGATGGGATAATCGCCCTTGTCTTGAGGGGTAAAATTCATAATAATTTTTTTGCCGGCCTGTAAATACTCCGGCCGTTCGTACAAGCCCGGCACCATAATCGTGCTCATACAGCCGTACCCGTTTTCTTTAACGTCAATTTCTAATTTTACTGGTTTGCCTGCCTGCACGCTAAATGAGTTCGGCTGAATATCAGCGCCGTAAGTATAAGATGTTTTGATTACCTGCACTCCTTGATTGTCCCTAATGTCACGATTGTCGTTCTCTGATGCCGAGGCTTTTAATTCTTTTCCCTCGCTCGCCGCCGCGGCGGAAGAGGGGGCGGAGGGTGAGGGTTTTCTGCCGCCGCAACCACAGCCGCCCGCGCCGCAAGCGCCTCCGGCATCGCCGCCAAATGCCGAACGCAAAGTTACGTCGTTATTCGTTACCGGCGCTAGCGCGCTTTGGTCAACGACGTTAAAACTGCCGGTGTACATTCCCATGCTGCAGGAGAATTTGATTTGACCGGCTTGCAAGGGCGTAAACTCAATAATATTTTCGCCGGGCTTTAAGTTTAAGCGTAAATTCAGCGCCGGCACCACCAGGCTGGAAGCGCACGAGTACGGCGCCTGCGCGTCAATCAGCCAGCGCACCGGCACTCCTGCCTGAATAGTAAACTGCCGCGGTGAATAGCCGTAATTGCCTTCGATCATTTTTACCGTTTGCACTCCGTCAACGACACTAACGTTAGGGTCAGCGGCGATAACATTGGTTCGCGCCGCATTGGCAGAAAAATTTAAATCCCAGCCAAGCAAACGCGACCCGTTAGTAAAGTTAAATAAGGCAAACGAAACGACGACGAGTCCCGCAAACTTAAAAAACCGCTTGGCAAATACGCCTTTGACGACTGACGTTAGGCCGCCGACGCTCAATAACCCCGGCGCCGTGCCTAACGCAAAAATTCCCATGATCAAAGCGCCTGACAAAAAACTGCCGGCGCTGACGGCATAAAGCTGCATCGCTTGCGTAAAGCCGCAAGGCAGAAAAAAAGTCAGGGCGCCGGCTACCGCCGCTTGCTTATGGTTATACTCCCGCACGTGTTTATCCGCTCTCAACAGGCGGCTAACGCTTTTGGGCAAAGTAAACTTCCAGTTCGTCAGCCAAGGAAAAACATCAATCAATTGCAATCCAATTAAAAACATCGCTACTCCCACGGCAATGGTTAACAGCCCGGTAACATTACTGGAAAGCTGAAAAGCGCTGCCGGCCATGCCGAGTAAGCCGCCTAAGAAAGCGTACCCGGCGACGCGGCCCAGATTGAAGAAAAGATGCGGCCTAAATTTCTGCCACGGCGTGCTTTCCGGGTGCGCTTCCGCGTGGCGCGTGGCAATGCCTAAGACGATTCCTCCCACGAGCGCCATGCAAGTAGAAAAGCCGGCGGTTAAACCTACGAGCAAAACCAGCGGCAGACTAAACGACTGCGCCGCTAAACTGGCGCCAAAATTCAAGACGCCAAAATTTTTTAACACTAAAAACGCCACTACCAAAACAAAAAAAGCAATGCCTAAATCCTGATAATCGCTCCAGTTGTGGTTAAGCCAAGTTTTTGGCTTGTTTACTCCTACTTCATAGCCAGCCGCCCGAACCGCTTCGGCGATTTCGTTATCATTGGGTTTCTGCCCTTGGTAATAAACGTCAACGCCCGCCCGCGCTACGTTTGCCTGCGAACTCACTATTTCGGGAATGTGCGACAGCTTTTGTTCCACGAGCATTTCGCAAGAGCGGCAGTGCATGCCTTTGATGGGCACGTATATTTTCCCCTGTTTTTTATGTGAAGACATAATTGAATATTTAATGTTTTAGCCAAATATAAAACGCCCAAACACCGTTGCTAAATAGTAACCTTTGCCTCTTTTAACGAAAGAGTTCTATTCAGCAATAATGTTTAGGCGTAAAGCTTGGGATGCAAAATGCCCTTGGCAAAAAGAAAACTGAAGTAATTGTAAATTTTTTCCCGGCTGCTTGTCCTTTTGTGGTAGCGGTACCAAAAAATTAATCTCGTCTCCGCCGTTTTGATCAATGCCTTAAAACTAAAACTTACTATTAAGACGGCGACGATAAAAAGCGCTAACGATTCTCCCGCCGGCAAAGCAGAAAATATTTGCTTCCAAAAACTGATGTGGTTAACAACGCTCATCGGGCAAATAACGGCCATGTCATTATTGAAGGGGCAAGGAGATTCGGCGCCGGCGCTAAAGCCATTCATGCCTAACTGCACGCCAAAACTGGCCATGATGATAAAGATGGCTAAAAGAATGGTTATTTTTTGGCGCAGTAAAAATTTCATGAATTTATCAGTCTGCTTATACTATAATTATAGACTAACATAAAAAAATAAAAAAAGCAATTATCTTCTTTGCCCAAGCTCCCCGAGCAGCGCGTCAATGGCTGACTTTAATTGGCCGTAAGGCACCGCGCCGGAAACCGGTATGGTTTCACCGGCCACTAAAATCACCGAGTAAGGAGTGCCGCCGGAACCGCCGGCAAGTAACGCTTGGGATAATTCACTCGCTACTTTATTGGCGTATTTGCCCGAAGACAGACAGGTTAAAAACTGCTGCCGATCCAAGCCGATGGCGCTGGCGATTTCCGGCAGTTGCTGCGGGTCCAGCCCGTCGTTAGACGGCGTTACGGCAAATACGGCGTCAAGATACTGCCAGAATTTATCGTTTCCTCCCAGTTCCGCCGCGCATTCGCTCGCTTCCGCCTCTTTACGCGCTTTAGCATGCAAAGAGTCAATCGGAAAATGCCGATATATCCAGCTTACCTGCCCGGGATAAGCGGCAACGATTTGTCGCAGCACGGAATGGAACTCTTTACAAAAAGGGCATTCTAAATCGGCAAATTCAATGATAGTAATCGGGGCGGCAACATTGCCGCGCAGATGATCGTAGCGCGCCGGCGGAGCAATGGCAATGCCTTGATTATTGCTCGCGCTAGCGGCTATGTTTTGGTCGCGAGACGTCTGGCCTTGCAGCGAAGCTAAACTGCCGCTGTTAAAATCATTTCCGGCGGGTTGCGGCATTTTTGTCAGCACTAAAAATAAAAAGCCGATTGCTGCCAATAAACCTACGGCGGCAACCGCTAAAATAATAAAAGTAATTAAATTTTTTTTTGGCATAAAATTAAGTTAGTCCGGGATGTTGTTAAGCGCGCCGTCGTTTACCGGAATAAATCTGCCGCCAAGCGCGTTATACTCAACGCTATCAATCCAACGTTTATAGAGCGCGTTGCCTAAATCTTCAATAACATAAATTCTATCCCCGGAGCCTTTTACCGG
>MFFV01000005.1:5795-7736 GCA_001777995.1 Candidatus Falkowbacteria bacterium RIFCSPLOWO2_02_FULL_45_15
TAAATTCAAATAACGCGTTGTTGCCGACATCAACCGCCAAGGCCATTTGCCTTACTTTGCCTTCCGCGCCCTGCTGCCAGTTTCTGACGATAATGTCTTGGCCGGCTAAAAAGTAAGCTTCATAAACGCAAACGCTGCCTGCTTTAACATAGCCGCCCGCCCGTGTCTGCTCGTCAAATGTTAAATTAGTTCCGCTTTGGTAAGGATGCGCCATCTTTAAATTAGCGGCCGGGCACCGGCTGGCGTCTTCGGGCACGTCTTCATAAAAAACGGCGCGGACAACATTGTAACTATCAGCGGCGGCGTTATCTAAAGCGGCTAACAGTTGAGGAGAAGGGCAAAGCGGCGTTCTGGTATTAACGCCGGTAGTTTGCCAAAAATCAGCAGAGCGGCTGCAATTTCTGCCGGCCGTGCCAAGGTAGTCGCTGCCCGTACTGCGCAAATAGTTATAGTAACTATTGACATAATTTAAATAATCCTGGCCGCTCCAAGTAATCGCCTCCGCAAAACCGTAGTTTCTGCTTTGATAATGCCCGCCTAAATTATAGGGCTGTCCCTGCCATTCTAAAAACGGGCGGCTGCCGTGGCGCCAACCGCCTGAACTTTGTTCGTCAGTTCGGAAATACTGCTCGCGAGCGGGAAAATAGACATCGGCATAAGGCGCTCCGCTGTCGTATTGATAATATCCGTTAGTCGCAAAATTAATGGAACTGGCCGGATGATTAAATTCAATCAGATGTTTAAAATATCTCTGCCAAACTGCCGAGCTGTATGATTGCTGGCCGCCGCCTAATTCGCCGTAGCCGTTATCAATCGCGCCCATCAGCCAAAGAGGATGAGTGCCGACGCTGACATAATTCGTGAGCAATGTTATTTTTTCACTCTCACTGTCTCCTCGGTTATAATAGCGAAGGTGGCCAAACCCCATCAGAGTGTTTTGGCCAACGCGGTAGCCGCCTTGTTTGGTTATTGTGCCGACTCCTTCACCAAAAACGATGTCTGCTTTATTGGCAATCGCGCCGCCATCGTTAAAAATAGCGTAATGGGCATCAGAGAAATTTAAGTAATTATCCAAATTAATTCTAACGGTGCCCGGGGGCTGGGCCGTAATTTCCAGCGGCTCAAATCCAGCCAGTTGCTCGGTGCCGTAGTTGCTCTTAGCCATATTAACAATTTCTTCAGCAGTTAGAGTATAGCCATGGCCTGCCAGCCAGCGCTCATCTTCAGGACTCAAGCCGCTAATTTTTATTCTGTCCAAATCATTCCAGGTATAGCCGCCGGCTACCAGTTTAGCAACGTCTTGCCGACTGTACCCATAAGCCGCAAACCAGCCGGCATCATAAGGAGTATATTGGCTCTTAACAATAATATGCAAGCCATAAGCATATCGGCCGGGAGCGGGCGGCTCGTCCGTTATCTGGCGCTCGGCGGCGGCGATTGCTTTGTATTGAGGCACTATCTGCCAAGCGCCGCCTTCGGCTTTGCGCCAAAGTTCAAAATGGCTGGTGCGGCTTTGCGCCCAAGAATCAATGTCCCAAGAGATAGTGACTTGGCTGCCGTCTGTTGTCGGCTGGGCAGAAAACTCCGAAATCAACGGCAACAGCGGATTATAGATGCAAATTCCCCGCCCGTTATTAACATAGGCGCAACGAGCTATGCCGGCAGCGCAATCATTATCGCTGCGGCAAGCAGCCGCGCATTGTTCGCAAGCGCCGTCGGGCAAGCAACTGCCGGCCGAAGGATAAGGGCCGCAATCTGACGCGCAGCCGTTCTGGCAGGAGACAGGCGCCGCGGCGGGGCAGGCCTGCAGGTTGCAATTAACCAGCAGGCGCTCCGGACCGAGGCAATATCTGCCGCTGCCGGCTGGCAGAGGATTATTACACTGGCGCGTTTTAACAGTAATACCGCCGCCGCATGTTTGCGAACAACTGCCGTTAACCT
>MFFV01000005.1:7749-9532 GCA_001777995.1 Candidatus Falkowbacteria bacterium RIFCSPLOWO2_02_FULL_45_15
GCCGCCGTCAACTGCCGTTTGCCAGCCAAATAGCGAAAGCGGGTGCAGCACCGCTGCCGCAACCGCTTTCCAACCGCTCACCACTCTAGCAATAATTGATGATGATTGTTCAATTTTATTATTATCTTCTTCTAAGGCCGGCGCCGTTGTTTCGCTTACCGCCACGATATCTGATTTAGTCAGATTAACAAACAAAGATTTAACCACATAACGCGCTCCCGCAAAAACAGCGATAATGATAACCGCGCCTACCAATCCGGTAAAGAAAAAATTTCTCACTAACGACAGCTGAAACAGCTTCATCAGGATAAAACCAAAAACCAGCAAGATAACCACGACTAAAACAGTCGCCAAAATGTTGGTCAGCCAGCCCAGCGCCGTTTGCCAAGTCCCGGCGGCAATGTTGCCGGTGCCGATTAAAACATCCGCCGCGCCGCCGGCAATTTTTTTTATTCCCGCTGCCGCGATCTTAGTTTGGTCGCGCCAATTAAAACCGACGGCCTTGCCGCCAATCGCCCTGATGCCATCCCATAATTTAGCCGACGCTTGGCTGAAGTAATCACCCGCCTGCTGAAAGAACGCTAAAATAACATTAATTGCTTGGGTGGCTTGAATGTCTTTTTTCGTAAAATCCAAACCGTATCGTTGTTGCTCCGCAGTAGGCGCTGGCTGCTCTTCCGCCTCTCCCACCGCCGTTTCTTCTACCGGAGTCAAGCTAACCTCTTGGGCTAATAGCGGCGTGCCTAGCGCCAAACTAACGATTGTTACTGACAATATAATAAGATTACGCATACAGCCAGTATAACATTTGCCTATTAAAAAATAAATCCAAACATCTTCACCGCGGGGTATTCCCCCACACCAAAATTTGGTGTGGGGGTATTCCGGAAGGTGTATGGATAAATCCGAACCTGGCGGCTATCTAATCGGTTTTTGCGCTGGCAATTTCGCCGCTGATCGCCGCGCGCGGTAATAGCGGATTAATTGAACTAAAAATTCTTTCGCGATATGCGCGCTTCTTAATAAAGGGTTAACATAACCGCCGCGATAGCGGCGGAAAGAAGTCGATACCAATAATTCGCGGTCAAACACTAATTGCCCCTGTTTAGCCAGCCGCCGGCATATTTCTATGTCCTCTCCCCAAAGCGCTTTCGGGTTAAAGCCGTTGACTTTCTGAAAAGCTTTTTTAGTAACCGCCAAATTTACGCTCGGCAGCGCCGGCTGGCGGCTAAATAAAAATTTAGCGTAAAAAGAAATGATAACGCGCTTAACCAAAAAATTAACCGGCTTGTTTCCGTCGTAAAAAAGATAGCCGCCGCCGACGGCGGCCGCTTCGGGATGAATGTTAAAATTATTATTTATTTTAGTCAGCCAATCAGCCGGCAGAATTGCGTCCGCGTCGGTAAAAACTAAAATTTCTCCTTGCGCCGCCGCCGCGCCTAAATTTGACGCCTGCGCCGCGCCCGGCCTTGGCTCAAAAAGCGCCCGGACGGGATACTGGCTGGCGACAGCTCTAGTGTTATCGGTGCTCGCGTTATCTACCACCACAATTTCAAACCGGCCTTGATAATTTTGTTTTAGCAAAGATTCTAAGCACTGCCCGAGCCATTTCTCCTCGTTATAAGCGGCAATGATTATTGAGAAACTGCGCCGCTTGTGGTTGTCTCCGTTAGCCATAGTGAATTTAATGTCTAGCCTTAATATTAACGCAAAAATAAAAAAGCCGCTAATGGTTACGGCACAGGCTCCTCTTTAATTTTATCTGATAAAATTATACAATAAA
>MFFV01000006.1 GCA_001777995.1 Candidatus Falkowbacteria bacterium RIFCSPLOWO2_02_FULL_45_15
ACTTTGCGAAAACCTTGCGACAAATTATAAACTTTCATAAACAACGGCGCTAACTCCTTATTTTTTACCTTATACTCCCTATTCAACTGTTTAACTACGAGCTCGCTGTCTAGGTAAAATTCCAGCTCGCTGGCGTTTAACTTCCGCGCTTCCTCCATGGCTCTAATAACCGCCTTGTATTCGGCCTGATTATTAGTCGCCTCGCCGATATACTCGGAAATTTCTTTGACGACTTGCTTATTTTCGTCATACAAAACGGCTCCGATTCCAGCCGGACCCGGATTATTGCGCGCGCCGCCGTCGGTGTGGATGATTAATTTATTCATAGCTTGAATTAACGCGAACCCGCGAAAATTATTTATGCGAAAATTTTTTCCTTATAATATTTATTTACTACTCTTTTGGGAGTTATATGAACCTTAAAAAGCAACCCGTTTATTTTATAAGATAACTCTTTGTAAATAATTTTCTCCTCCATAGAATTGCATATTTCGCGGCATTTTATGCTTTCGTGGCATTCGCGTTTGTTCGCGGTTTCGCGTTATGCATATCTACAATCTTCAACTGCATTTCCCTTCGGCCGTTCCACTCGTTCCTGTCTACATAGTACACTAAATCAATTTTGTCTCCAACTTTTATTTTTTTCCATTCCTCGCCGGCGCTAAAGGCAACCGCGTCCAGCAAAACTTTATTTTCAGCCTGTAATTTTAACTTTAAATGCCGCCCGTCAGCGCCCATGTTCAGCGCATTAACCACCGATAGATTAGCGGTTAAAAATTTGGGCTGGGGATTGCCAACGCCGAACGGCCTTAACTTTTGCAGGGCCTCGTACAAATCTTCGTTAACATCGCTGAAGTTTATTTTCCAATCAACGTCTAGCGTCGGGGTTAACTCTACATCGGCTAATTTTTCCGCCGCAATTTTTTTCGCTTTGGCCAAAAATTTTTCTAAATTACTCTTGTTGCCCCCTCTCCCTTTGGCCTGCCTGCCGGCGAGGGAGGGAGAGGGTTGGCCCGCCTGCAACCCGCCCACAGCTACGCAGTTGCTGGCGGGTAGCATTGCGGGCGGGGGTGAGGGTTTTAACGTAAAGCCGCAGGCCTGCTTATGACCGCCAAAGTTAGCTAACCATTCCGCGCATTCTTCCAGCATCGCCGTAACATCAAATTCCGAAATGCTGCGGCCGCTGCCCACGATTTCTCCTCCTTTGTCAGTAATAGCCAAAGCCGGACGGTAATATTTTTCCGTTAATTTACCGGCCACGAGTCCCATAACTCCGGCCGGCCAGGGAGCATTTCTCCCCTCTCCTTCATAAGGAGAGGGGTTGGGCCTGCCTGCCGGCAAGGCAGGGGTGAGGTTTGGATCAACCGCAAATAAAATTTTATCTTCTTGATTAACTTGCGTGTCGGCATATTGAAAAATTTCTTCGGTCAGGCGCTGGCGCTCTTGGTTAGTGGCGTTTAATTGCTGGGCGATTTTATCCGCTTCAGCTGCGTCTTCGGTAACTAATAATTCATACGCGTTGTTGGCGTGGTTTAAGCGGCCGGCGGCGTTCAGGCGCGGCGCGAGCTGAAAACCGACCTGCCAGGAATCAATCTCCCGATTATTGCCGTTTTTATCCACTCCCGAACGCGCCACGGCAATTAATTTTTTTAACCCCAAGCGGGAAGTTTTGTTTAAAACCACTAAGCCGTATTTCACTAAAACTCTATTTTCGTCTATCAACGGCACTAAATCCGCAATCGTGCCGATAGCCACCAAATCCAGGAGCCATTTTAGAAAAATATCGCCTTTACTGTTTATATTTTTAGAAGAAAAAACATGAGTTGCGCTTGATATTAATCCTTCCGCCACCTTAAACGCTACCCCGCAACCAGCTAAACCGCTAAAGGGATATTTTTCATAGTCCAATTTGGGATTGATAATTAAACAATCCGGCAGTTTTGGTCCCGGCTCGTGATGGTCGGTAATGATAATATCCAGCCCCAAAGTTTTAGCGTAAGCCACTTCGTCCACATTGCGGGTGGCGTTGTCAACGGTAATAATTAATTTTGCCCCTGCTTTGGCTAAATTTTTAAGGGCGGATTTTTTTAAGCCATACCCTTCACTGGCGCGGTCGGGAATGTATATGTCAATTTTCGCCGCCGGCTCCGTTTTACCAAGCGTTGCTAAAAAAAATAACGTTTCATGCATAATCGCGGTTGAGCAAACTCCATCGGCGTCATAGTCGCCGTAAACGACAATTTTATTTCCGGCTTGCAAATGTTTAAAAATCAATTCAACTGCATCCCTCATCTGCTTAAACAAAAACGGGTCGCGCAACTCTTCCGCGTAACTCGGCTCTAAAAACTTTTTTATCTGTTCAGCGCTTAAGCCGCGGCTGGCAAGCAATTGCAAAACAACCGGATTTATTTCCGGCAAGTCTAATATTTTATTATCAGTAATTTTTTTGGCAAGTAAATTCCACTTTCTCATAATCTCTAAGAAAAAATCGGCAGTACGGTAAAAAGCACCAGCGCGATAATCATAATGATAAAAACGATCTGCACGAATTTTCGCCTTATTTTTTTGCCGTTCATAATTTTAAATTACAATAAATTCATAATGTATTTATCAACCGGCGCGTACTCGTCGGTTAAAATCGGCTCGTCTGATTCTAACTCTTTGAGCCAGCGATTGCTTAAATAGCCGTTAAACTTTTGATTCGGGCTGGCAAAGGAAGGCGGCTGTTTGGTTTTTAAAGCGACTAACATTAAATTTTGCACTTGCTCTCCCTCCGAAGAGCTGACGTAAAATAAGTACACTTGCGGAAAAATTGACTCGAAAGTTTTGTATTCCGCGCGCAAGAATTGCCCCTGTTTTCCTTCAATCGCGGAAATAACGTTAATCAACGCTACCCCGCCGCTCGTCAGGCGCTCGTACATTTTACGGGCCGCCTCTTTCGTGGTTAGTTGGTAAGGGATGGCGTTCGTTGAGCGGTAAGCGTCGTTAAAAATAACATCATATCGTTCTTGGCTGCGGTTTAAAAAAATTCGTCCGTCAGCGTGAAAAATCCGCAAACGCGGATCATCCCGCAGGCGAAAATATTGCCGCGCTAATTCGGTTAATTTAGGGTCAATTTCCACCACATCTAATTGAGCTTGCGGAAAAACAGTCAGATAATGCTTAGGATAAGAATACGCCCCGCCGCCGATCATCAGCGCGCTTTTAAAACGGGGCTTAAAGTGCGCGGCCAAATCATAGTATTTCGTATACTCATATACCAATTCGTCGCTATGCAAAAACATCGCCGCCTGCGAGTTGCCTTCAAAATTCAGCCGGCGGACCGGCTTACCCGTTTCTTTATCAATATCGTTAAAAATTAAAGCATGCGCGTACCGCGTATCAATTTCCGCCCATCCGCGGCGAGCTAACCATTGGCTGTAACCGTTATGGCCGGCAAAAGCGGTTACGATAATTATAGCGGCTAACGTCTGCGAGCGCCAATTATGCCCGTAGGCGATGAAAGAAACGATTACTAAAGCGAGCGCGACGCCGTACATAATGGCGGTAATGCCAAAACTAGGAATCAGCCAAAAACCGGCGAGAAAAGTGCCGGCGATACTGCCGATGGTGGAGAGCGCGTAAAGGTTGCCCACGGTTGTCCCCAATTGCGCCAACGCGCGCAGTTTTAATTTAGCCGCGTACGGCGACACCATGCCGAGTAAAACGCCGGGGGGAGAAAATAAAACCAGCGCGGCGATAATTGAACCCCAACGAATGTCCGTTACCCATTGGATAAGATAAAACAGCAGCCAATTTTTGGACAAAGCGATTAAAGCCGCATAAACGCCGGCGGAAAAAATAATCAATGCTAACCAGCGATAATTAGGATAGCGGTCGCTTAGTTTCCCGCCGTACCAATAGCCAAGCGACAAACTGCCTAAAATTACCCCGATTAAGCTCGTCCAGACGAAAATGGAAGCGCCCACATAAGGCGCGAGCACGCGCGAGCCGACTAATTCTATTGTCATCACGGCGGCGCCGCAGAGAAAAACTATTATTTCCAAGATGTATTTATTCATATGTCACGCAACACATATCACGCAAAACGCGACACTTAACAGAATGATTGTTGTTACGTGTTATGTGATTACTTCTTCAACACGGCTAAAAACACTGCCGGCGGAATATCCACTTTGCCTTTGCCCATCGCGGCCATTTTTTTCTTGCCTTTTTTTTGCTTTTCCAATAATTTGCGCTTGCGCGTAACGTCGCCGCCGTAAAGTTTAGCGGTAACGTCCTTGCGCAAAGCGGCTAACCGCTCGGCGGCGATGATTTTTCCGCCCACCGCGGCCTGCAATTTAACCATAAACATCTGCGGCGGCAAAGTTTCTTTCAGCGATTCCACGATGGCGCGCCCGCGCCGGAACGCTTCGTCTTTATAAACGATAACCGAGAGCGGCTCTATCAGCTCTTCGGCGACCATTATATCCAGCCGCACGACTTCGGCCGGCCGATAATCCAAAAAATCGTAGCTTAAGGAGGCGTAGCCGCTCGTTGCGCTTTTTATTTTATCATAAAAATCCGTTAAAATCGTGGACATCGGCATTTCATAATGCAAAATGGTTTGCCGCTCGCCTAAATACTCGGTATTTTTATAGAGACCGCGCTTTTCCTGCACGAGCTTCATAATCGCGCCTAAATAATCTTTTGGCGCGACGACATCCAAACTCACCCACGGCTCTAAGATTTCTTTAATTTGCGCCGGGTCCGGCAATTCCAGAGCCGAACGCACTACCAGTTCTTCGCCGTTGCTTTTAGTAACCTGATAGGCAACGGAGGGCGTGGTTACGACTAACTCTAAATTAAATTCGCGCCGCAGCCGCTCCTGAATTATTTCCAGATGCAACAACCCTAAAAAGCCGCAGCGAAAACCAAAGCCAAGCGCTTGGGAATGTTCCGGCTCGTACTGCAAGGAAGCGTCGGTTAATTTTAATTTGCCTATGCTGTCACGCAACTCCTCGTACTCGTTTCCTTCTTTACAAAAAATACCGGCGAACACCATCGGCTTTACTTCTTTGTAGCCGGGCAATGCCCTCACTCCGTCGCTTCGCTCCTTCCCCTCTCCCGCCCCGCGGGAGAGGGGGTAGGGGGCGAGGGCGGTAACCGTATCGCCGACTTTGCACTCCTCAACCGTTTTCAGCCCGGTAACAATGTATCCGATTTGGCCGGTCGCTAACGCCGGCGCCGGCAGATAATCCGGCTTAAAAAATCCAACCTCCAGCGCTTCGCTTTCGGCTTTGGTCGCGAGCATTTTTATTTTTTCTCCCTTTTTTATTTCGCCGTCCGCCACGCGCACATAAGCGACCACGCCGCGGTATTCGTCAAAAACGGAATCAAAAATTAAGGCGCGCAATACTCCGGGGTTAGGGGGGGTGGGGCTGTTTTTGTCAAAATCATGGGAATTGGGGCTTGGCACTCTTTTAATAACGGCTTCCAATATGTCAGTTACGCCTTGTCCGGTTTTGCCGCTAGCTTCAATTATTTCTTCCGGGTTGCAGCCCAAAAGTTTCGCCAGACTTTCTTTCGTTCCCTCAACGTCAGCCGCGGGCAAATCAATTTTATTTACTACCGGAATAATTTCCAAGTTTTGCTCTAAAGCTAAATATAAATTCGCGAGCGTTTGCGCCTGAACGCCCTGCGTCGCGTCCACGAGCAATACCGCGCCTTCAACGGCGGCTAAACTGCGCGACACTTCGTAAGAAAAATCCACATGCCCGGGCGTGTCAATTAAATTTAACTTATAGCCCTGATATTCCATATTGACCGGCGCCAGCTTTATCGTAATGCCGCGTTCGCGCTCCAGGTCCATCTTGTCTAAAATCTGCGCTTTCATTTTTCGCTTATCAACGGTATTAGTAATTTCCAGCATTCGGTCCGCGAGCGTGGATTTGCCGTGATCAACATGCGCGATGATGCAGAAGTTTCGGATATTGTTCATAAAATAATTTTCTAGATTCCGGCTCAAGGCCGGAATGACGATACATTCTTTCTGGATTCCAGCATGCGCTGGAATGACTATTGAATGGTGTCTTTTTATGTTACTAAAATTATCTTACTTAGTCAAAGAAAAAAGCCAGTAGCATTGCACTACTGGCCTCACAAAGATCAATGGAAAGAACGAGTCGGCTGCTTTATTTTATAAAAGCAACCGGTCCGGCGGTGTTCAACGGGCCAACCATAATCCGTTTGCCCGCCAAAGCGCCGGCAGAAGCGGGATAGAATCTATTCGTCACCGGGTAGATGGCGAATCGATATCTGTTCCCGTTCTGCGGTCCGGGGCGGAACGCCGGCGTTAGAATGCCGAAATTCCGCTTCCACTCAAATGACGAAACTGGACGACCGCCCCGGCGTCCTACATAAGCCGGAGCGCCGCCGTTGACTTCCGCATAAATATGGAAGTCAACGATGGTCGCTGGGTCAACCGGATTGCCGAGCTTGTCAAACAAACTCGCTTGATCCAGTTGCCAACGAACCACGAGCTCGCCATCACCGATGTCAACATCCTGCCCGTTGGACAAGTCGTCCAGACTGGACAGGTCGTCGGTTACGGTAACGGCTGGGCTAAGCGTTACGCTCGGCGTAGAGAACGGCCCGATTGGCGGCTTGCCGGAACGCACTCCGAAGACCCAAAAGCGATAACTGCCGTAAGGCGGTCCACCGCTACGGAGACTCGGGGTTATTTGTGAACTTCCGGCAGCCCAGTTAATGACCGTGCCGCCGGTCTGACCCAGATAGACGCCGCTGAAACTACTGCTGTCTACGTTAGTTGTAACATAGACGTGGTAGCCGATGACGCCTTGCAGATCAACCTGCGCCGGGTCAATCTGCCAAGATACCGCCAGCGCGCGCCCGTTGTTGTCCGGGTCATAATCCGTTCCGTCGCTTACATCCGCCAGCATGGTAGCATCATCAAAGATGCTAGCCATGAACGGTTCGGGCGGCGGAACAACCGTCAGCGAGTTAGACCGCGTCCAGTCACTTGGTTGGCCGACTATATTCAGACCGCGCAGGAAGAATACGTACGCGCCGCCATCTGCGGGCGTCAGCTCAAACGACACTTCCTCGCTTGCGCCAGGGATGATGCCGCTGAACTTTGGTACGAACTCTCCGTTTAAGTAGGCGTGCAACTCATACCGAGCGTTGCTGTCACCTACCCAACTGACTTGCAGTTGGTACGGACTGACCTGATCGGCCAGTACAAGTACTGGCTTAACCGGTTCCGGAATTTCCACGAGCTCTTCCTGAATAAGCAGCCCGTTGGATTCAGCCGGCATACTTTGGCCAAACTCGTTCACCGCGACTACGAAGAACTTGAACAAATCATTGTTCTCGTAGCCGAGAGTAAACGATTGCGCTCTGGCTGTACCCGGAACCTCGTTCATAAACTGCCAAACAAAGTTTCGATAAACGTGCACGAGGAAACTGTTAGCAAAACCAGCTTCCCAGGTCACGTTTATTTCCACTTCGTCTGTGCCTTGTCCCACTATCCCCGCGGCCACATTGCGCGGCGGAAGAGGTAATGGAATCGGCGTTGCCGTTGCCGTTGCCGTTGGCGTCGGCGGCGGCGTATTGGTCGCCGTTGGCTGCGGAACAGGCGTGTCGGTTGGACGCACCGGTGTATTTGTCGCCGTAAGCGGTGCTTGCGTGTTCGTAGCCGTCGGCGGCGAAGTATTGGTCGCTGTCGGCTGCGGCGTAACCGTACTGGTCGGACGAACCGTAGCAGTACGAGTAGCTGTTCGCGTCGGCGTAGCTGTCGGAGCTGCGCCTACGCTAAAGCTAATCTCTGCACTGACTTGATCGGATCCGTCCGTCGCATACACTTTAAAGCTAAAACTTCCTCCTTGGCTGGTGTCAAGAGTAAGGGTTCTGATGCTGATGTTTCCTACCCTTGTCAGGTCGGAAGCAATCGCCGGAGCTGTCGGCGGCACGATGATACCGGCGGGCTGGGGCCCATCGCTATCACTGGCCGTGACAATCACCTGCACCACCGAGTTCAACTGCGCATTTACCAACGAACCAACTGGATTAAACACCAGCGTCGGCGGAATGTTTCCCGGAATAGGAGCATTCGTCGGCGTTGCCGTTGCCGTTGGAGTTGGAGTTGAGGTTGAAGTCGGCGTTGCCGTTGCCGGAGGCCGCGGTACCGGGGTATCCGTTGCCGGAGGCGGAGGAACAGGCGTGTTCGTAGGCGTCTGAGGAACTGATGTGTTCGTAGGCGCTGGCGGAACAGGCGTGTTCGTTGCCGGAGGCAGCGGTATTGCGGTATTGGTCGCCGTTGCCGGAGGCGGCAGAACAGCCGTGTTCGTAGCCGTTGGCGGCGGTGCCGGTGTGTTGGTACGAGTCGCCGTTGGCTGTATTGCGGTTCTTGTTGCCGTCGGCGGTACTGCGGTGTTGGTGCTTGTCGGCGTCGGCGTTACCGTCGGCGTCGGCGGCGCTACAGTGCTTGTCGCCGTTGCCGTTGGCGTTACCGTCGGCGTCGGCGGTACCGGCGTGTCGGTAGGCGGCAGGACTGGAGTATTCGTCGCGGTCGGCGGCGGCAGAGTCGGAGTCGGCGTTAATTGTCCCACCGGACTCAAATCTACCGCGCTGGCCGTACCCGGGATGTTGTACTGCGTATAATATCCCGAGTTTAGAACAAAATCACTCCAGTTGTTACCGCTCCAGCTTGAGCCGCCGGAATCATCCAGCGCATTCTGGGTGTTGGCAAGCAGGTTATTACTAACCGTCATTGCCGCTCCAAAACGCGCCCGGACGCCTAAGCCGTTGCTTTGAATGGTACTGCTTTGCAGCAGCACATTCAGCAACGAGCCGACATCCGTTAATGTTCCGACATCCACGCCGTTAATCGCGTTAATGATTTTGTTGCTGTTCAGGACTATATTGCTATAGGTCTGACCGCCAACCGGGTCGTTAACGCGAATGCCGGCAACCGCGCCATTGACTCCGTCAATGGTGAAGTTTACCATCGTGACGTTACTACTTTCAATGGTCACGACAGCCGCCGGCGCGCCTGACGGCCGGATGATCGTTGTTGCCTGGTTGGCGCCGATGATGTGAACCTGCTTATTAATAAGCGGCTGTTCATTATAGACGCTGGGGGCAACGTAAATATTTGTCGTTTGCGGACTGGCTCTGCTGGCGATACATAAAATCATTGCCAGCGTTATGAGAACGACTTTGGTGTGGTTTATCACGATAGTCCCCCTCCTTTCTGATAGTTGGGAGCTATCGTTTACTGCGCTGCGTTGATGGCGGCTTGGATGGTCGTAAATGCGTCGTAGCCCATCTTAGTTGCTGGGCCACCACCATCTGGATCAGTGCCGATTGACCCAGTAAAATCGGCGTTCACATAGATATTGGATGGAGCCGCCGGGCTTAAATTATCCAACGCGTTAGACACTAACGCTACTTCATCCGCGTCGCTGTAACCGTCGTTGTCGTCGTTCGCGTCGGTGTCGTCATTGGGAGCAACTCCGTCAGAATCAACACCATACTCACCGAGGGTGACTATGGTTACAGTCACCATGCCACTCACAGAATCACCGGTGCGAAAACCGTCGGATAAGCCGGCGCCTTTGTACGAACCCCACCAGTTATTGTCGGCGCTAAGGGCGCCATCTGTTTCCAGATTGTTTACTCCAGTGGCATTCCCATCGATGTTGTTGTTGGCTAAAGTTATTTGGGTAGCAACATTGTCGGCAACACCCGGGTCTTTAACTAACACGCCGGTCGTATTCCCGGAAAGCGTGTTGCCGGTAACGGTAATACTGGACATTGATTCCCCGGTAATCCCAAGCCGCAGACCTTGCAGAAATCCATTACCAACACCTGATCCTTTGATCGTATTGTTGGTAACGGTAATTCCAGTTTGGTCAACTGGTCCGCCAAAGCCAGCATCGCGAACGCTGATGCCTTCATAAGCGCCAGCCGTTGCAAAACCATCAACAGTTGGCACCAAATCGGTGATGATACTGTTACCGGTGACGGTGACGTTGGAACGCTCAACCGTAACTGCCCGGAACAAGTTGCCGCTGAATGTATTATTCTGAACGGTAACCAAAATTCCTCCGGGTGCATCGCGGTTGATGTAAATCGCTTCATACCCCCAAGTGCCGGCGGTAAGGTGAGTAAAGGTATTGTCGTGGACATTGAGTCCAGACACATTTACCCCCGGAACTGCCGCCACATGGTAGGTCTGAATTGCTTGCCCGATGTCTCCATTGGACAAATCACCTGCCCAACACTGGAATGCGTTACTGTAAATTTCCACGTTTTGGGCGCCGATAACTATTCCGGACGAATAGTTACCCGCGACGAATGCCGGTGACTTGATGGTAAATCCGTGTATCTTGACACCGGACGCCAGGATCTCAATGTTCGGGTTAGCCTGTGGGAAGAGTATTGCCGGAACCGTTGCCACGCCTTGAATGATTGACGTTGGACCTGCTCCGACGATTTCCAAATTTGTCTTAGTCGCTGGAATCGTCAGGTCTTCGGTGTACAAGCCGGCCGCCACATTAATGACGGTTGCCGCGCCATTGCCGACCGCGAGAAACGTGAACAGACATACGAACAAAACTGCGAGTACTGCTTGGTTGAACTTGGTATTCATCGTACTCTCCTTTGTGTTTTTTTGTACTTCTTTGTTTTTTTTCGATACTCACTCGGTACTCACCTTGAATCAAAGAGCGCTATCAATAGCTTTCTGGATTTTGGCCAGAGCGCTGACGTTAAAAACATTGCCAGTTCCGGTTTTGTCCGTGGCCGTGCCACCAATCACCTCCGTGTCGGTGGTCATATTAAACGTATTGCTGTTGATAGCTATTGCCGTAACCGTTCCGGTACCATTAGCCGCTCCCAGCCGAAGGGCTCTTAAGCCCCAGTTGCTGAAAGTGTTGCCGGTGACAGAAACGGTCGCGATGAAAACATCAGGCGCTACCACCACGAAATTCGTGAGGATAGCCACTTGACTCCCGCTGGACCCACTGACCGTGTTATTGGAAAAAGTCAGGCCAGTGAGACTTGAGAGTTCGGCGGTCCAAAGCACATTGGTGCTGTCGGTGGGCGTGTTAAGGGTAATGGTGTTGTAACTCACCTCACCCATAACATCGTGCAAATCCAGACCATCGCCGGTTACACCAGTGCCAGGATTGATGGTGATGGTGTTGCCGTTGCCTACCCCGCCGATAACCCAGCCCGAGTGAGCCGGATTAACCTGTTCGCCATAGATAGCGGCGGAATACCCATCAACGATGATGGTGCTGCCTTGAACGGTAAGACCGCTCATTGCCGCGCCGCCATTCGGCGTGCCCGCCACCCAGATGCCGTGCGCGTCTGTTCCGGTAGTGTGGATTTTGAGGTTTGCGAACGCTATGTTGCTGCAATTCGTAAGCGCAAATCCTCTCCCACTTACCGGCTCCACAACAGTGGTAACGCCGGCGCCCTGAATGGTGAGATTTGTTTTGCCGTTAATGGCAATGTTTGCCGCGTAAGTTCCAGCGGCAACATCAATGATGTCGCCGGGAGAAGACGCGTCAACCGCGGCTTGAATGGTCGCGTAAGTGCCCGGCACATTCAAAGTCGCGGCGCTGACAAAACACGGCAGAAACAAAACCAAAACTGCTGTTACTGCTACTGCGATTGGAGGACCTTTCATATCAAGTTCTCCCTTCTTTAAGATGTAGAGACAACTTTTTTACAACTTTTGCGTCTTTACAACTTTTGCGTCCAACCCCTGCCAAACTTTAAAAATCCCCCCTTTCCTTAGTTTTTTTGGATTCAATCTTGACAGAATTTCATTATTCAATTATAAACGAACTTTTCTTTCCATATATGGAATAAAGAAAGAAAGTACCTTGATTTTAGTTTAATTTAAAAGAAGTGTCAATGTGTCCGTAAGTTTTTTAAATATAAAATGGGCAGCTTAGTCAACTGCTTTCAACATTTAAAAAATCCTGCCGCTTGCGGGATTATTTTTAGTCAAAAAAGGAGTTTAGCGCATGTATTCGTCAATTTTAGCTTGAAAAAATTTTTTTATCGTTGCTAATCCTATTTTTTCTTTGAGCAATTTAATATTTTTAATCTCGCCCGGCGTGACATCGTCAGTATAGAGCAATTGCGCTAAAAATAATTTTTCATTAAACGCCTCCCCATAGACTTTATCGGCTGCCGCGACGACTTGTTTTAAACTCATATGTTTGTCGCGCACGATAAAATACAAATCAACATAATCGCGCCAACTGTTGCGCCGGTTAAGCGCGTAGGCTTTGGCCAGAGCAATGCCTTGAATGGATAACAGAGGAAGCGCCGTCGGCTGGCGCTGAAGGTAAGCGTCCAGGTTAAAAGGGTAATAGATGAAAGAAATTTTAATATCGTCGGCGGTAAGAAAAGTGAATTCATCGCTGTTGTTGAGCAAAACTTTACCCCTAGGAAACGATTGCGTAATTTTACGGATTAAGGCTGCGGTAACTGGCCGCCGGCAAAAAATGTCAAAATCGTAAGAAAGGCGGTGGCCAAGCTGCAGAGCAAGCGCCGTGCCGCCCGCGAGATAGCCAACACGCTTGAAATGAGACATTGACCACCAAATTTGTTTTCGTTTATCGTCTAAAATTTCGTGATGGAGCCGCATAGATATTTTTTAAATATTTTTTTTTATTTATTTTTTTTATGCCTAAAAGATACCGAGCGAA
>MFFV01000007.1 GCA_001777995.1 Candidatus Falkowbacteria bacterium RIFCSPLOWO2_02_FULL_45_15
CTAAAAACATAAAGTAAATCAAGCCGATCAGGATGATTAAAGCGAATACTATTATTAAGATAGCCGCGAGTTTCTTACCGTTCATAGTAAATCTAATCTTTAATTTTGTCTGCCCGCAACCAGCCCACAGCTACGCAGTTGCTGGCGGGTAGCTTTGGCAGGCGGGTAATTTTTGATTTTTAAAATTATAAAATTAAAAATTTCTGTATTTATTATTTTATACCTTTTCTTCCCCACCATCTTGGTTCATCTGCTCCTCAAACTCCCGCTTGGCTTCTTCTATTTCCAATAACTGCCGCGGGTCGGTCGTAATCAGTTGGTCTTCGGTGTAAGAGGCGACGATTTTTATCGCGGCGTGCTTGTTGCCGGCAAAAAATATCCCTTCGCCCACGCCGCTTTCTAACAATAAATATTTTTCGCCTTCCGTCAAATTAAAAGTTTTCTGCACCAAATCCATTGCCGAGGGAGACTGGCGCAATAGCAGCTGCAGCGCGGAATTATTAACGATTGCCTGGCCGTATTGGGATACCAGAAAGTCGTTCACGTCTTGGGTAATGGTCGTAACGCCCAAATAATATTTGCGGCAGCGCTTAATCAGCGCGTACATAAATTTAGCGCTGTCTTCGTGCTGCATCAGCCACCATGCCTCGTCAATCACTAAGATGCGCTTTTTCATCTCGCTGCGCACCACATTCCAGATGTAGTTGACGATGGTGTAAATGGCAATCGGGCGCAATTCGTCCTCCAGGTCGCGGACGGAAAAACAAACGAGCTGGTTATTCATCTCCACGGTAGTGGGGCTGTTGAGCAAACCGGCAAAAGTGCCGCCGGTGTATTTTTGCAGGCGCAAAGCCAAATCCGCGCCCCCCTCCAAACCGCTTAAAATCTCCTGAAAATCAGACAGAACCGGAGCTTCTATCTTGGATAAATCCGCCTCCGCGGTAATGTCTTTTTTGCCGTAAGTTTCTAACAGCGCCCGGTCCAAAATGGAGTCTTCGGCGCTGGTGATAGAGCCGCCGAGCATAATGCGGATTAACCCTTTAACGCTGATGACGCCGCTGCGGATGATGTCTTCCGGCCGGGCAGTTTCGCCGATGGAGCGCGGCAGGTCAAAAGGGTTGATTTTATTTTCGCTCGCGAGCGATATGTTGATGTAAGTTCCGCCCACTGCGTCGCATAAATGCTTGTATTCTTTTTCCGGGTCAATGATAATCACTTCGCTGCCGAGCATCAGGCTGCGCAGCAGTTCTAATTTTATGGCGTAGCTTTTGCCCGCGCCCGAAGTGGCGAACACGACGGAGTTTGCGTTCTGCAAAGAAAAGCGGTCGAATAAAATTAAGCTGTTGTTGTGGCGGTTAATGCCGTACAAGATGCCGTTGTCGCTCGTTAAGTCGCTGGAGATAAAAGGGAAGGAGGAAGCCACCGGCGAAGAATTCATGTTGAACGTTACCATCAGCTCGTCGTTATTCAGCGGCAGCGTTGAGTTAAATCCCTGCTCGGCTTGATAAAAAACTTTTTTGGAATAAATCAGGCGCGAACCTAAAATGTTTTCTACGGCGTCGGTCAGTTTATTCATCTCCTCTTCGGCCGCGGCGTAAAGAGTAATGTACAAAGCGAACTGGAAAAATTTCTCGGTGCCTTGGGTTAAGGAGTCGCGCAAAGCTTCGACGTCGCGCAAAGCCGTTTCTCGGAGGGGATCGCGCGCCGCGCCCTTTTCCGCGTCGCTGACGATTTGCGCCTCCAAATTGCCCACTTTCTTTTTAAGCTGCTTTAAAATAATGTTACTCGGCACCGGGTAAAAAAACATGCCTACGTCAAAAGTTTCGTTTAAATTAATGATCGGCGCGAACCAGCCGACGCTGATGTAGCGCGGGTAATTGATAACGAAAATGGTGCGGACGAATTTATCGCCTAACTTTATAAAACTTGGCTTTACTTCCAAAGCGGCGGGCGCGATTATGTCCCGAATGGAACCCTCTCCCCGCCGCAGAGCTTTTTCTTCCGCTACCGTCGCTTGCACCGCCGCCGCCGACCGTTGCTCCTGCGCCGTTCGCTCGCGGGACGCTTGCGCCGCTAACTTGGCCGCTGCCTGTTCTTGTTGCTGGATGTTTTTAGGGTCAAACATAAGTTCAATTCTCAATTACGAATTATCAATTACGAATTTTAATTTTTAATTCGTAATTCTTAATTGATAATTGATATCAATGCCCCATTAATTTTTCCACTTCCACCAGCGCCTGATTCTGGGAAGTGTCCGGGTTATAGGTATTATACAATAATTCAATAACGCTTTGCGTATCCAAGATCGCCGTTTGCAGGCCCATGCTGGTTAAGCCGCCGCTGATTGTTTCCGCTCTGGCCATTAATTCCGCCCGCCGCCGCCGGAATTTTTCCTCTTTTAATCTAATCAGAGTCGCGGGCTTGAACGTTTCCAGCATCCGGGAAAAAAAACTCTTTTGCTTATTAGACAAAGGATCGTAAATTACCACCACATAAAATCTTTTATTCATAATTTTGCCTAAACTGATCAGCTCTTTAATGTAACTTAAATATTCCGCCGTCTGCATGCGCAAAAGTTCGTTGGTCTGTTCCCGCTGTTTTTGATCTAACATCGCTAAATAGGGGTCAATTTTAAACTCGCGCGACTGAATGACGATTTGCAGGGGGTATTCCAAATTATTTAAAAAACTGACGTAAGCGGCAATGATGGCGTTTTGCTCGTCTTCCGATTTTAAAGCAAAATTTAAACTAGACACTAAAACAACCGCCCGCATCGTGCCGTCTTTCATCACCACCACATCCTCCCTGATTTCGGCGATGTCCAAATATCTTTGGGTGGCGCTGGATATTTTGCCGGTAGCCAATTTATTTTTCATAATATGAAGTCATGAAAACATTTGTTTTCATGTTTTAATGTTTTCGTCTCCTCCTTGGTACGCCCCGCCCGTATCCACCATCAAAGCCAGCTCGGCTAATTTTGAGCGCGCATAAAGAGGTTTTGGCTGTATTTTAGCCGTTTGCTTTAATTCCGCCGCTTCTTCCTTTAGCTCTTTTCCTTCTTTGCCCAAGCGGCTGTTCCAAACGCGAGTTTTTGGTTTTTTCAAAGTCTGAATGATGTTTAAAATAAAATAATGGAAAGGCCGGCCGTTGACTCTTAAAAAAGCGACCGTCCCTCCAGCGGCAAAAAATAAAATCGTTTCCGTTAAAAACAACGCGAAGTCAGCCAATTTGTAAGCGAGGGCGGAGAGCAGGAGGCACGCCAGCATAATCACGAATTGCCGGACGGTGATGGGCCCGAAAATTTTATCTTCCACGTCAATGAACTGGGGAATGGTGAATTGCTGCATAAAATTAATTATGTTATACTCTCAACTGCCGATTTAACTCTAAGATCGCTTCAAATTCCTCGGACGTTAAAGCGTCTGCTGACGCCGAATTTTCTTGCAGCGCGTCGGCAATTGACCGACTGTTAGTTAAGGCTTTATGGCCAACGCCAATATACAACTGATAAAGCGGGCTGTGGCGCCAAGCGTTTATTCCCTGCTGGCGCTTAGTAAAACTTTCCTGCTCCAATAATTTTATTTTATTTTGAATTTTACCAGCCATTACTTCCGGGCTGCCCCCTAAGCGCCTAAAATTAACTAAATCTAAGTTGGCTAACTCCTCAATCGGCCCCTGCAGGCGGCCTCGCGGCCTGATGATGTCGTCTAAACGCCGCCGGTCCTGCTCAACCTTATCTGCCGGCCGCCGCATGCGCACGGATTCTTTTTGCGCTGGCGCTACCGGTTTGATTTTGGGTTCAACCTCCGCGCTCGCTTGAGCCAACTCCGGTTCGGTTATGGCCATCGCTTGGGGGAAAACGGCCGGAATTATTTTGACCGCCGCGGCTGCTTTAGGCGCGGATATTTCCCGTTTACTCTCGGCGAACGCGGCCGGCGAGGGAAGAACGGCGTCTTGGCTTGAAGTTTCGGCGCTACCTGCCGCGCTTGGTTTGGCCTTAGCGAGAGCGGAAAAATCATACTCAACGTCGCGCAATTTTTCCCAAGCGGGCCGCGCCGCTTTCGGCGCCGCCGCTTTTCCTCCCGCCGCCCGTTTATTTTTTTGCACCAAATTAAGCGCCGCTTCCGCCTGCTCTTTGCTTAAGCCTAAACCGCCGTTCTCTCGCTCCCTCATCAGCGCCTCCCGGGCGGAAATAAAATCTCTGATGCCTTTAATAAAAGTCACTAAGACGTTTTTTAATTTTCCTTGCTCGCTTGCCTGCGGTTCAATGCCCAATAATTTAACCGCTTGGGGCATAATGTCAGCGGCTAAACCGTCAACCGCTAACGGCCCTTTGGCTGGCTCGGCTGCCGGCGGACTTGCTTGGATGGCTGCAGGCAACTTTTTAGCTAAAACTTGCGGCTGGGAACTTTGAACTTGTCGCCTGACGCTTGAATCTGGCGGCGGCTGCTTTGGGGCTTGCCCCGCGCGCTCGGGACCGGCTATTCCTAAATATCTGGTTATCTCGGAAAAAATTCTCTGCGCCATTTCTTGTCGCAGCGCTTCCGCCTGCGCCGGCGGCAAATGATGCTCGGCAATTAAAAAATTAACGACCCCGGGCCAGGAAATTTCTTTCACCATCACTTTAATGACCACGGCCGCCAAATCAACGCCGTATTTTTCTTCCAAATCCTTAATCGCCTCGAGCGCTTTCGGGGAAGAAACGATCGCCTGCAGCTCTTGCGGCAGCCGCTTGAATTTTGTTAAGTAATCAAACATACCTCCTTAGTGCAATTTCTAATTTTAAAATTTTATAATTTTCAAACAATTTGAAAATTAATAATTCTTATAGCCCTGCTTCTCGTTTTAACGTTTCCGCCTTGTCTGTTTTTTCCCAGCTAAACCCGTCTTCGTTGCGGCCAAAATGTCCGTAAGCGGCGGTGGCTAAAAACACCGGCCGGCGCAATTGCAGCCGCTCAATGATGGCTTTGGGTTTAAAGTCAAAATTGTTTCTAATCAACTCTAAAATTTTATCTTCTTCAATTTCATTCGTGCCGAAAGTATTGATGTAAATTCCGACCGGCTCCGCCACGCCGATGGCGTACGCTACCTGCAGTTCGCATTTATCGGCAAGGCCGGCCGCCACCACGTTTTTCGCCGCATAGCGCGCCATATAAGCGCCGCTGCGATCAACTTTGCTCGCGTCTTTGCCGGAAAAGCATCCCCCGCCGTGCGCGCCCACGCCGCCGTAAGTATCCACGATAATTTTTCTGCCCGTTAGCCCCGTGTCGCCCGGCGGTCCGCCGATTACGAAGCGCCCCGTAGGATTAATAAAATATTTAGTGTCAGCGTCAACTAAATCGCCCACGATCGGCAAAATCACTTTGGCTTTAATGTCGGAACGCAGTTGTTCGTTACTGACTGATTCGCTGTGGTGCGCGGATAAAACAACGGTTGAAACCCGCTTGACCTGTCCGTTGTCATATTCTACCGTTACCTGCGATTTGCCGTCCGGGCGCAAATACGGCAGAGTGCCGTCCTTGCGCACGCTTGCGAGTCGCCGCGTTAACTTATGCGCTAGCATTATGGGCAGGGGCATAAATTCCGGCGTTTCGTTAGTCGCGTAGCCGTACATCATCCCTTGGTCGCCCGCGCCTTGCTCGCTGAATTCTCCTTTGCCCTCTTCCACTCCTTGGGCAATGTCCGGACTTTGTTCGTGCAAAGTAACGATCACGCCCACGTCGTCGCAGCAAAAGCCGTATTCCTGTTTGTCGTAGCCGATGTCGCGCAGCACGCGGCGCACGACATCCTGAATGTTGACGTAAGCGCTCGTATGCGCTTCGCCGCCGACGAGCACCAAGCCGGTAGTGCAAAAACTTTCTATCGCCGCCCGGCCCATCGGGTCTTGTTTTAATATCTCGTCCACGACCGCGTCCGAAATTTGGTCGCAGATTTTGTCCGGGTGCCCTTCGGTAACGGACTCGGAGGTAATGAGTCTGATTTGAGACATAAACAACTCTTAAAAAATAAAATCCTCCTTAACAAGCTATTGTTAGTATAAAATAAAAACCTCCTAAATGCAACAAGTAGGGGTTGCTTGTCAAGGAAAAATAAATAGTCTTGACAAGTTATAAAACATTTGCTATGGTTTAAAATAGAGATTGTATTTTTCATTCAAAACTTTTTGAAAGGTGGTGATAGCAATGGCCGAACCTACTACTGAAGTTGCAACTCGGCCAAAATGTTCAGGATGGCACATCAATAACTTTCAATGCCCTGATAAGAATGATGCGGATGTGTTACCAAGTAACGGACTACAAGTTCCTACTGCAGATGGAGTCCCTGGTTACTACAATCCCGCAGATGGACAATACTATTATGCGGCAGACGGGAAACCGGTCTGCAAAAAATGTTGGGGAGAGTGGGACTCTTATACTTGGGATGATTAAGAATTAAGAGGGGAAAAGGATGAAAAATACAATCAAACAAATAGGGTGCATGACAATTTCCTGTTGCCAAAAAGGAAAAAATCATGCACCCTAATCACTCCTATAAAAAACCTATAAATACTTTACGGTTTTTTTATTTTTAGCAATTTCTTCCTCAATCGCCCGCCGCTCCAAACTGCCTTGAGGATACTGTTCGGCTAATTGCTGTAAAGTATACAAATGTTCTCCTATTGGATTTACTGACGGCGAACTTTCTGTCGCGCGCATTATTCGCTCAACTTGCTTACTTGGTTTTACCTGCTCCAAAACGCCATGATTAAAAATATACAGTTTACCGTCTATCACAATAGGAACTCTCTCTTCAAAACCCTGCGGTGTAAACGAGGACAACTTACACATCTCATAAACATTAATGAGAGTCTGTAACTTTTTTATGTCATGGCCGCTCAACAGCTTATTATTACTAAGGTTTGCTAGATACTGATTTTTTCGCAAACTGTCCGTAGTCCCCGCCCCTGTATTAGCGTTATAATTTTTTAGCCAATCCCGTATGGTTTTAATTTCGGCCTTACTGGTGATAATTTCCTTGTTGCCCAACAAGGTTTGCCGTAAACTGTTTTTAAATTCATCTCGCTCTTCTATAACAATAATCGTAAGCAGTTTAGCTTCCAGTTTGGCCAAAATATCATAGTCAGGCAAACGAAATTGCCAAGTAAAATAATTTTTAAAAATATCAATAATGTCGCTATTGTCTAAAAGCGGCAGAGCAATAAAATATAATTTTACAATGATTTTTTTATAAAAATCATATATCTCCGGAGATCGGGCAACCTCTGACTTTTTTTTCTCTAACTTTTCTGCCAGCAAACGGCCTAAAATATACGCCTTTTTCGCGTCATTAAACCTTATAATATCCGCCACAACTTTATCCAGTCTGGCCATTAATTGCTGGCTGGTTAAGGTAATGTGTTTATTATTTAAAGCATCTATCATAATAATCAGAAATATTTTATACAGTAGTTATATTAGCTAATAAGCGATTATACTGCTCATTAAATCCCTCTTCTCCGGCTTTAGCCGCGTGAGCTTTTTCAGCTATGGATTGAGCTAATTTTTTGATTCCGTCTGCCCCCGTCAATAATCCTTCTTTGTCCATCTTTAAGGCTGCGTCTTTAATAAATTTTGCCGCGCTCTCTGTCATATTTTCCGGCAAACGGCCAATCATTTTTTGGACATCAAAGCTTTGAATCATAATTTGGCCAATCTTAGTTACATCATAATGCTTATTCCCTTCCTCATCATACCAATGCTTGCCGTACGCCAAACGGTTATTGTCGCGCATATTGGCCTGCGGGCTCTTTTTGCCAAACTCAGCAGAGGCAATAAGCGTATGCTCTTTTTCCGTTGCCTCCCGGTACTTCCCGTCTTCCATCACATAAGAAGCGGCATTTTCCCAATGGTTGGTCCGCTTGTTCATCTCGGCAACTTGGGCGCCGAGCGTAAATGCTTCGTCCTTGTTAAAACCGGCATTCAAGCTTCGCAAGTGGTCAACATACTCTTTTTCATAACTTAAATCTTTTTCATTCAACTGCCCCGAGAGTGCGCGCATAAACTGCTGCATACCTTCGTACCCCGACCCTGTCCGTGGCACCAGTGCTTCCAGATATTCGTTATCATTGTAGTCTTCGGTAAGCTTTTTAACCAAAGCTTTGATACGCGTCTTGTCCTTCTGCCCGATAGCGTCTTTCAAAATTCTGACCAACTCGTCCGCGTCATCAATATCTTTAAGTCTACCAATTTCTTCCTGCACGGCTTTATTATCAGATGCGATCGCCTCAAATTGATACATCGGGGCGGTTTCCGCGCGAGCTCGTTTTTTCTCTTTTATTGCAGCGTCTAGTTCTTTTGTCTCTTCATCATCAACTTTTTGTGTTTCTATAAACTTTTCTTTATGTTTTATCATGCTTTTTAAATCAACCTGCTCTTTAACTAACTTATCTAATTTCTCTTTAACTGCTTGTCTTTGCTCTTGCGTAGCTGATAAATCATCCTTTTCTTTTTTTGCCTTATTGATACTATCCTCTAATGTAATACTTTGCTTCTTCATATCAGTTAAGTCCTTTTCGTGCTTTTCGTGCTCGCTCTTTTTCCATACCTTTTCTCGCCTTGCCAATAAACTATTAGAATCTTTCCACTCGTTATTTGCGTCTTTTTCTCCCAATTCAGCGTCTAGTTTGGCGCGTTTCAAAACTAATCCCTTCCCTCCGCCGGTACCAAAAATACCACCTCGCGTACCTTGTAAAAACCGCTGACTAAATCCTTTAAGCGTTGTAATTTGCTCCCACGCGTCACCGGCGTTCCCGGTCATAGCCAGAGTACCCCACATCCTACCCCTGGTATCCATAACTTCTTTGGAACGTTGGACCCCCGACGCAATTTGTTTTTTCTTCATATCTTCCATTTTTCCCGTTAATGTGCCCCACCCTCGCTTGAGATTTAAATCAACGCCAGTCCCTTTCCAGCCAAACCTCTTGAGAGCTCCTCCTTCCCATTGCATGCGATTCAACCAATCCGCGCCGGTCTTTAATCCCTTCATCCCCAGCCCCTTCCCGCTCTGTATCCAGCCCATTCCTTTCCCGGCCATCTGGCCGGCAAAGCCGCCCATCTGCTGCGTTACCATTAAGCCGCCGATAAGGAGAGCGATAACAATGATATAGCGCTGAAAATTATTAGCGGTAAATATTGAACTTAACGCTCCGCTCACTTTACTTCTCTCTTGTTGTAGTTGGTCTTGAAAATTAGCGTTGCCAGAACCAAAAGGATTATATCCCGCCCAGCTATTCTGCAACTCTTGAGCCGAAGGTTGGGCGGTCGTTAACGCGAGCCATACGAAGAAAGCAAGCAACGGCCCGGTAACCACTTGTTTGATAAAATCGCTCCAAATCTGCTGGGTATATTTCTGCGCCGCCGGAAAAGCATGCCCTAAAAATACCAAAGGGGATAAAATCGTATATACCCAGAGCATAATAATGCGCATCACAATGATTGCCAAAAACACTATCACCACTACCAAAGTAATAAGCAGGGCGGCAAAGCCGGCAATCAGCGCTCCTAATGTAGCCAGTACCCCAACGCCTTCCGTGCTTATATGCGTATTAGCAAAGGATAAATATTCGTTAATCTGGAATGCTTTAACAAATTCGTTCGCCCCAAACTGGGCAAAGCCGCTGACAAAAGTCATCATCACTACTTGCCCAAAATCAATAATTAGTCCAAAAATCGTGCGGGAAAAATTAATTAAAACAGCGGCAATAATTAATTTAGGTAAAATCTTTTTGAGCTGATAACTTTCTACCCGCAAAATAGTGGCAAAAGCAATGGTTAGCAATATGAGCACAAAAAACATGTTGCATAAATCTCTGATTATTACCCAACCCTTAATTACCGTGTCTACGTCAATAAAATGGTTATACTGTATTACTTCAATAAACATCCAGATAAGAAACGTCAGCAGCAGCCCGGCCGCGTAAGCAAAAGGATAAATTATCCAAGCTAATACAGTGACAACAGCAGCCGCGGGACCGGTTAAGTTGCCTTTATTACCGCTTTCTCCATCAGAAGAGGGGACAGCTACATATTCAGCGCCATAAACTAAAGGTATCGCAAAAAATATCGACGATAAAATTAATACCAATAAAACAAAATTTAGTTTTTGACTTTTCCTACTAAACATTTTACTTCAATTATTCATTATATTTCACGGCGCGGGCGGGCCATAAATAGGGCTGAATAAATTAACTAATGCCATAAAGCCGCTTAATCCCAGATTTAACAGCGCGCTAAACATCATCCCTAATTTTGCGCCCCAACTGGCGCTCATCCAAGTAACTATCATTACCACTAAACTCAACGCTCCAATTATTACCGCCCCCGCAATTAAATCCAACGCGATTAACGCCATTGCCTCCACCATCCCCGCGTTTTTACTTACGGCCTTGCCCGCTTGTCCGGCAGCCGCTTCCGCCTGTTTCGGCATCCATTCCTCTCCTAATTTGCAGAAAAATTTTTCGCCCAAAACCCAGCGCAAAAATACGTGGATGTTAATATAAATTAAAGTCGCTCCGAACGAATCAATCAAGTTAAGCCATGACGCTTTGAGCAGGGCGCTAGTGCTGAATTTTGCCCCCGCGCCCGCCGCTCCTTCCTTGTTAACTTGAGACTTGGCCTCTTGCAGCTTGTCTGCTTGTTCTTTGGCTTTGGCCTGCATTACCCGTTCGCGCAAACTCGTGCCGGCTTGCTGTTCTTGTTCTTTATTTTCCAGCGCGTTTTCGCGCGGACCGACCGGCGCTTCCTCTTGGCTCCCTTCTGACCCCGCCTCGCCGGCAGACCGGCTCCCCCTTGTCAAGGGGGAGAGACCGTCTTCCTCCCTTGACGCAGTATCGCGGGAAGGGTTAGCGAGGGGCGTATTGAAATCTTGCAACTTGGAATCTTGAAATCTTGGAATCTTGGGCTTTTGCGTCTTTTGCCTGGCGTTTTGCCGCCGCTGCCGCAAACGCCGCTCTCCCAGCCGCGCCTGCGCTCCCGTAAGTTGGGGCTTATTCAGCAAATCGTCTATTGTTAAAATTCCGGCGTTGTCCATAATTACCTCCCGTACTTAAATCCAATTTCCTTAACGTTTTGGCTGACCGGCTTATTAGCCAACCCGCGCAAAGCCGCAAATATCTCTTGAATTTTTTTGTCATGCCCGCTGTATTTATCCTCCAGTTCCCATAACTTCCGCGCCAAATCCTTGTAGGAAAAAGCTAACTCGCGCAACCTGATAAAAGCTTTTACAATATTGATATTAATTGCTACCGCTCGCTTGCTTTTTAACACACTAGAAAGCATCGCCACGCCATGTTCAGTAAAAGCATATGGCAAATACTTGATGTTTTGTCCTCGCTTCAAGATCACAAATTGTGATCTTGAATAACTTGAAGTCACAGATTGTGATTTCAAGTTTATTAACTCTTCTTTAGTCAGCTGAAACATAAATTCTTTCGGAAATCTTTCTATGTTTCTCTTTACCGCCTGATTTAAAACTCTTACCTCTACTCCATACAAAAACGCTAAGTCACTATCTATCATGACTTTTTGCTCTCTGATGAGCAGTATCTTATCTTCAACTTTTTCTAACGGAATTAACGATTGCATTGTTAGTTGTCAACACATTAATTATAACATATTTTACTCCTCTGCTCCAACTGTTGCCCCAACCGTGCAAAAATTTGACAAAATTAAAAAAAATGGTATACTAAAGACACTACATTGATCATTT
>MFFV01000008.1:0-5775 GCA_001777995.1 Candidatus Falkowbacteria bacterium RIFCSPLOWO2_02_FULL_45_15
AAAGTTAGCGACGACAGTCCGGTAAGTCTGGTAGGCGGAGCGGCTAGCGTCGTTAATGACACGCAAGCCCGTATTGAACCGGCGAGCGCGTTAGATTATCTTACTCAATATTATTACTATATACCCGCTACCGTTACCGATTCGCATGGAGTGGCTTTTGTCGCCTGGACTGACTTAAATAAGTCATCTCATACTTTCACGACCGAAAATCATGAATTAGACGCGCCGTATGTAACGAACTGGACGCCGGCGGACGGAAGTAAGGATATAGCAGTTAATACCACAATCATTTTAAACCTTAATGAAAAGTTAAATTTGACTGCTAACACGGATTTGAGTGATGGTAAATTTAAACTAAGGAAATATGCGGCTACTGGCGAATTAAGCACTGATGTAGCAGGTAAGTATAGATATAATGGAGACAAGCAAGTGATTATTACACCAAACTCACCACTAACTTATGGCACGCAATATTTTATTCATATAATGGACACAGTGATTGATTTGGTCGGTAATTCATTTGGCTCTTCTTGGCAGTTTACTAATAGAGCGGAACACGAGTTTACTACCATTCAAGGTATGACTGTACAGGTGTACGCGGAAAAAACCGACGCGTTAATAAACAACGCGTATGTGGACGGCTGGCGGTATCGCTATGAAATGACGCTGAATACCACTGAAAACGGTTTATCAGTTGCATTCCCGACTGGCTGGCAGCGTTCCGGCGGCGGTGGAGAGATTTTACCGGACGGCAATATGCGTTTGTTGATTGACGAAGCTAACGGCGGTTCTATCACTGGCTTGTGGAGCGAGGGGTTAATTGCGGATTGCACCGGCAGCGGTAGTATTGCCTGTTACGATTTAAGCACTGATCACTTTGATCCGCCATCTGATATTGATAACTTAGACAGCAATCCCGATATAGCTGGTCGGCAAATAGTATTCTATGTCTTTACCAAGATTCCGGATGAGCCAGCGACACCAGCCGGCATTTATACCGCAAACTACAACATAGAAACATCCAGCAACTAAGAATAAAATAAAAACGCCCCGCAGTACTGCGGGGCGTTTTTTAATCCACACACCTTCCAATACCCCCACACAAAATATTATTGTGGGGGAATATCCAGCAGGAAGGTGTGAGGATAAATCGCGCCAGAATCGCGCCAGAATTTGACAGCTTTGCGCAAGTCTTTTAAGATACAAGTATGCGTATTTTAAACAAAACAATCTATTTAACCGCGGCGATGTTGCGGCGCTGGGGCTATCATTTCAATGAGGACGCGGACCCGCGCGTGCGGGCGATGAAAAAAGAAATTCAGGCTTTAGGCGGCCGCATTGAATTTAAAATTGAACAATACCCAGATGGCTCGTGGACGGCGGAGTCAGTTAATATTGACGGCGTGCTCACTGGCGGCGCTAACGCAAAGGAAACAGGTTCGTCTATTCGTGACGCTATTTTTACTTATTTTGGCATTCCGGCGCACCTGTGCAATGACACCATGCTACGGGCGGACAACGAACCGGTTACGCTGCGCCAGCACGTGTATGTCTAGCCATAGCTTTTCCGATATTACGCAAGCGCAATGGATTAAATGTTGCCGCAAGCTTGGTTTGATTATTGAGAGCGGCTTTGGCAAGGGGAGTCATGTTCGCGTCACACATCCGCAAACGCAAGCTAAATATACGCTGCAGCATAACCTGCACAAATTCATCAACATAAAAATATTTAAGAAATTGTTGGAATGGGGCTTTGACGAAGAGCGAATTTGGGAAGCGTTAAAGTAGTTACAAATCAAAACGCCCCGCAGTACTGCGGGGCGTTTTGTTATTACTTTGCCAAGATATAGGCGGAAGAAGGCCCTTTGCCGACGGGCGTTATAATTTTAAGCTTTTTTAATTTTTGCAGACATAGTTGGGCGGTTCTTTTCGGGCAGGCTAAAATATCAGCCGCGTCTTTAGCGGTAATTCTTCCCACCTGGTCTAAAAAATCCATGATTTTTAACTGTTCCGGGGTTAAAAATATTTTGGATTCTATGTTGTCATCAATTTTTTTCAGCGCCAAAGCAGTTACTTGTTGTTTGGTGCTGTCAATTTCCTCTTTAAATCCTTTTACGAAGTATTCCAGCCAGGGAGTAAAATCAATTTTTCTTTCTTCGTAATTTTTGCCGATATTAATGGCTTGATAATAAGCCGGTCGGTCCTGATTATAGTAATCTTCTAAAGCAAACAGCCGCCGGAAATCATAACCGCGCTGGTATAAAATTAAGGTAGCTAAAGCGCGGGCGGTGCGGCCGTTACCGTCGCTAAAAGGGTGAATGGCGGCAATTTCCTGATGAACGATGCCGGCGACAATTATCGGGTTTATTTCTTCCCGGTCGCTTTGTTTAATCCAAGCGATTAAATTTGACATCAGTTGAGGCACTTTAATTGCCACTGGCGCGGTATAGACGATTTCCGGTGGAACATTCAGGCGTTTTTTGGCAACATAAACTATTCCTTGGCGATATTGTCCCGATTGTTCTTTAGATAAAGTTTTATCAGTAACAAATTTATGAATCTTCAATATTATTTTTTCCGTCAGCGATTGTTTTTTTTCCACTACTTTCGTAATATACCGCAGAGCGGCTAAATAATTTTTTACTTCATAAATATCTCTTGCCGGCGCGTCTATCGGCTGGCGGCGTTCAAGCGCTTCCACCTGGCGGAGATTTAATATATTGCCTTCAATTTGGGTGGAGCTGTGAGTCATGCGGATCAAGGCTTGGCGCCGCAGTTTTATTTCTTGCGCAGGCAGAAGTTTAGCGCGTTCAATTACTGCTCTTGCCTCGGCAATAGCAGCTATCATCGCTACTATTTTGTTGGTTAATTTATATTGCGGGTTAAACATAGTCTCTTATTGTCATTATACGCTTTTGCAAAGAATCGCGCAAGAATCGCGCAAGAATCGCGCAAGATTGTTAATTTTTTTGTAAATGTCGTTTTAAAATAAGCGCCTTAATTTTAAAACCGCAAATATTGACAAAATAGCGCTTTAAAGCGTATAATGGAATAACTTTAATCTTTGAAGCAAAAATTATGAAAACGCGTTTTATCCTCTTTTTTTTAATAATCACCGCCCTTGCTTTGGCGGGAGTCTCCTTTGCCGGAAGCGCCTTTGCTTTAACCTACGAAGGGACAATCGGCGGCGGCGATGGCGCGGTTATCGGCGCGCCCAGCGCGCCTACTTCTGTGTCGGCGGTAGCCAGCGGCTACACGAGCGTTGATATTTCCTGGAGCGCGGTAGCGGGAGCAAGCGGCTACAAAGTTTACCGCAATGCTACTGACGGCAACTGGGACAGCGCGGCCCTTGCGACCACAACCACTGCTTCCACGACTTCTTTCGGCGACACGGCGCTTACCTCCGGCGCAACTTATTATTATAAAGTTAAGTCGTATAACTCCAGCCAAACTTCCGACTTTAGTTCAACCGCGTCTGCTGTTACGAACGCGCTTGGCGTACCGGCAAACTTGGCTGCTTCGGTGCAAAGCACAACCGCGATAAATCTAAGCTGGAGCGCGGTTACGGGCGTTGACGGCTATAAACTTTACCGCAACGACGGTTTAGTTGCCACGCAAGCCGGTTTAACTTATTCGGACACGGGATTGAGCGCCGGCACAAGCTATAGTTATAAAGTAAAGTCATACATCGGCTCGGTTGAGTCGGCGTTAAGTTCCGCTGTTTCCGCTACGACCCAGAGCGCGCCAGCCGCTCCATCCGGCGGCGGAGGCGGCGGCTCTTCTCCGTCAGCGCCATCATCTGTCAGCTCAAACAATGTTCCCTTGACGCTATCGGCAACGCAGACCGGAACCGTCAGCTATGCTTTCCCGGATTCTTCCAGCGCGAAAGTGGAAGTTCCGGCCGGCGCGGTCGGTTCGGCTACCACTTTCAGCGCGGCGCAGGGAACTTTAAACGCTGCGCAAACTCCGGTACAAACCGCGGGTGCGTTTATGGTCGGCGACAGCGTTTTTAACATAACGGCGCAGGACGCTAGCGGCAATTTGGTGCGTGATTTTTCCGGCGCTTTAACCATTACTTTGGCGGTGCCGGAACTGCCGGCGGACACGAACGATTTAGCGGTTTATTACTTTAACGACGCGACGGGCGCATGGGTAGAAGTTCCGGGGGCAAGTTTTAATCCAACCACCAAATCCGTAGTTTTCAGCGTCAATCACCTGACGACTTTTGCCATCTTCAAAGCGGCCGGAACGCCAGCCACGCTTGCCACTAATAGCCCGGGTAGCGGGCAGGTTTTGGGCGAAAAAATAACCGCCTCATTGAGCGGCGCCGTTAGTGATTATGTTTCCGCCCAAAAAAGATTATTGAAAACAATTGATAAAAAATTAACCAAACGCCTGTCCGGCCGGATTTTATTGCAGGTGCAGGACAAGGGCGAAGCGTGGTATGTTGAGCCGGTTTCGCAAATTCGCTATTACCTCGCGGACGGGGCGCGCGCTTACGGCGCTCTGCGCAAGTTTGGCTTAGGCATTACCAACAAAGATTTGGAAAAAATTCCGGTCGGAATTGAGCAGAGATTTTTAGACACGGATACCGATGGTGACGGTTTAGCCGATAAATTGGAAGAGGGTTTGGGCACTGATGTCAGCAACACCGATACGGACGGCGACGGCGTTTCCGACTACGACGAAGCGGTTAAAAATAAAACCAATCCGTTAGGCGAAGGAAAATTAGTTTACAACACGCCTCTGACAAACCGCCTGAAAGGCAGAATCGTGCTGCAGGTAGAAAGCCGCGGCGAGGCCTGGTACATTAATCCGGTTGACGGCAAGCGCTATTACTTAAAAGACGGCAGCGCCGCTTACCAGGTTATGCGCTATTTATCTTTAGGCATAACTAACTCGGACATCCAAAAAGTCGGAATAGGGGACTTGTAAGCAATTATCAATGAACAATTACGAATTACGTTTTTGTAGAGGCGTGGCAACTTGCCCTGTCGGATGACTGGGGTACCGTGTCTCTTTTTGGGATCAGATCGTTTTGTTAAAGACGGGCTTGCCTGCCTAATTGCCCGCCAGCAACGCCGTAGGTAGCTATTGGCGGGTTGACAAATTTTTTTAGGTATGGTAAGACAAAAAGAAGTTTAAATAGGTCTTTTTTCCATAAAAAACGTTCTTTAGGAGGTAGTCATGGGAAATTGGGTGAAGTATCTTATAGACAACCCGGTAATTTTCGGGGCAATTTTGTTTTTGGTGGTCGTGGGAGCCGTTGCTTCCATCATTACCCTTTTTAAATCAGGAGGTGGAAGCAGCGCCCAAGGGGATTCTCAAGGCAGGCGTGCTGCCAAGAAGAAAGTTTACTTTCAGATTGCAGTGAGTAAGGACCCTAAGTATAAGGGCATTCCTGAAAATTTGAAAAATTTTCTGCAAAGTTGCGCCATTCCCGCTATTAAGGTGCACGCTGAATTAGGAGACGGCCGTTTAATGAAGGGAGATATAGCTTGTCTTGAGGTAGTAACCGGCGATACCCCCCCGCCAAGAGCCGATGTGCTGCTGGTTGTTAAAATCCAACACAAAGAAAATGATGTTTTTCTACAAATCATTCCTTTGAATAAAAGAACTGGTAAGGAGGTTGATGTGTCAGTGCCAACAGAGATAAAAGTCCCTGGCACCTCAATAACTGCCCTAGGGCAAGACCGGGTCATGAATAGTATCATTACTATTTTGACCGATGCGGTCAAAGGCAAGGCCGTGACTACTCTTGGCAGTAAAGGCAAG
>MFFV01000008.1:5784-14501 GCA_001777995.1 Candidatus Falkowbacteria bacterium RIFCSPLOWO2_02_FULL_45_15
AGAGACGGGTTTTTTCTTTTTAGACAAATTGATAATTTTTTCTCTTTGCGCTACAATAAATCCAAACACCTTCACCGCAGGGTTTATCCTAACACCAAATCTTGGTGTAAGGGTATTCCCCCACAACAATATTTTGTGTGGGGGTATTCTGGAAGGTGTATGGATAAAACCATGAAGAAAAAAGCAAAACTATCCGCCAAAAAAAGAGCAAGGAAGTCCTCTAAGCAGGTTGATTTTTTAAAGTTGCTTGATTCGGACGCGGACGGGCTTTCGGACGCGGCAGAAAAAAAATTAGGCACGGATCCGCTCTCGGACGACACCGACCGCGACCGCCTTTCCGATTTAGCCGAAGTTAAGGTTTATCATACGAACCCGCTTGACCCGGATACGGATAAAGACGGCATTTCGGACGCGCAAGAAGTTCGGCTCGGGTTTGACCCCAATAGTCCTAACCCCTGGAAAGACATTTTTTGGCCGTACGCCGGCAACAGTTATAAGCCGTTTTTATTGCATACCAAACGGGCTGTTTTTTACAGCGCTTTCTTTTTGCTTTTAAAAGGCATGGCTATCGGTTTTGTGGGACTGTTGCCGCTGCAGGCCTTTATGATGCCGGATGTTTTGGCGCAGGAGCGGGATAAAATTTTAGCGCTGGTGCGGCAGGTGCGGCAGGAACAAACGGGCAGTGATTTAACCGATAACGAAAAATTAGCGACTTCCGCCCAAAGCAAGGCAGAGGATATGGTTAACTATCAGTACTTTAGCCATACGGGGCCGGAAAGCCACGATTTAATTTATTGGTTAAAGAAAGTTGACTATCAATACCGCTTTGCCGGAGAAAATTTAGCGATGGGCTTTAACGACGCCCAAAGCGTCGTCCGCGCTTGGGTCAAAAGCCCGCTGCATTATAAAAACATTATTGACCAAGACTTCTCCGAAGCAGGCCTTGGCGTTGACAGCGGCGAATATCAAGGCCGGCAGGTTATTTTTATCGCTAATCATTTCGGCGCGCCCTTGAGCGTTACGGCGAAAAATAAAAAGCCCGCTGACGCGAAAAAATTGCCGGCTACTCCGGATAAACAGCGGCGCCGGGTATTGGGAGAAAAGTTGGATGCGGCGGGAGGGACAAATGCCGATGAGGCGATTTATCAGCAGGAGCGTTCGTATGTGCTGTGGAAATACGACGGCGAGCAGACGACCTTTACCGCTAAAGCTTATCTTAAGGGCGAGATAACCGAAGCGGTAGTTTATTTGGACGACTATCAGATTATTTTGCGGCCGGACGGCGCCGAGCCCGATTTATACGCCGGCGCGTTAACCGTCAATAAGCCAATTGATAATTTTTTCCAAGTAGTGATTAATCCTGCTCTTATTATTAAAAATAAAGAGGGCGTTACCTTAACGGCGGCTATCCCTTGGTATCAGGTAAAATCCATCACGCCTCGTTTACTTACCCGCTACCAAGCGGCCAAAACAATGTTGCCGCGATCCGCCACCCCCCTCTTTTTAATGACGCGGCTGATTTTTGGCTTGGCTTTGGTTATTTTTAGCGCGGTATTGTTATTGACTATTTTTATCAAAGTAAAGAAGCAGTATCCGCACGTCATTATTCAGACATTGGCGGTTATTGGGCTATTGGCGGTTTTAATAAGTATTTAAGATTTATGATTTTAGATTTATGATTTATGAATAGTGAAGATTTAAAGTTGAGAACGAAGAAATATGCTTTGCGGATAATAAAGTTAGTAAGAGCTTTGCCAAACACTCCAGACGGCAGAGTTATAGGCAATCAACTTATTCGTTGCGGGACTTCAGTGGGTGCGAATTATCGAGCCGTATGCCGTGCCCGTTCCACCGCTGATTTTATTTCCAAATTAGGTATAGTTATAGAGGAGGCCGATGAAAGTGCGTTTTGGCTTGAGTTAATTATTGAAAGTGGATTGATGAAAAAAGAATTATTAGAGTCATTATTAGGAGAAACAAACGAAATAATTTCTATTATGGTTGCCTCGGTAAAATCTAGTAAAAGTAGAAAATAGATCTGAAATCCTAAATCATAAATCAAAAATCATAAATCATCGTATGACTTTTACTTTGCAGTTATTTTCTATTGTCATCTTAATCCTCTCCGCCTCAATCCACGAATACATGCACGCCTGGATGGCGGACCGTTTAGGGGATTCTACGGCGCGCGATTTAGGCCGGCTGACTATCAATCCGCTGGCGCATTTGGATTGGTTTGGCTCAATTTTTTTGCCGCTGCTGCTGGTATTATCCGGCTCTCCCTTAGTTTTTGGCTACGCGAAACCGGTGCCGTTCAACCCTTATAATCTGCGCGACCAAAAGTGGGGTTCGGCCAAAGTCGCGGCAGCCGGACCTTTAGGCAATTTTATTTTAGCGCTCTCGTTTGGTTTGGTTTTACGGACTGTCCCGGCGTTGGACCTGCAATTAGCCACCTTTATTTCCTACATCGTTATCATTAATTTGATATTGATGGTTTTTAACTTAATACCGATTCCGCCCTTAGACGGCTCAAAAGTAATAGCCGCCTTTTTGCCGTTTAACTGGCAACTGAAATATTTCCGGCTGGAGCCGTACGGAATGATGCTCGTAATATTTTTTATGCTGGTCGGGATGAACCTGGTTTGGTTTTTAGTTAATTTGCTGTTTCGGCTGATTGCGGGAGGATAGAGAAAGCAATATGCGTCTTTGATCTTTTACAATTCTAATTTAGCGGAAGGAGGCGATAGGGATGATAAAGCCAAAGGAATTGTCGCGAGCAGAAAAGCAACAGTTACTGAAAGAGGTAGCCGAATTTATCCCTGATTTAAAAAGCATGAGAGTCAGAATGCCGGCGTTAACCGCGGCGGCAGAAAGGTTTTTGTTGCGCCGGATAAAAAAAGGGGATGAGCGGGCGAAAATTTATTTTATCAGGTCTAATCAGGGTTTAGTGGCCAAAGTAGCTTGGCGCTGCTTTAATAAAGAAGGCCACAATTTTAAGTTTTTAGATTTAATGCAAGTAGGAAACATTGGCTTGCTGAAAGCCATTGAAAAATTTACTTTAGGTAGAAATTCCAAATTTTCTACTTACGCTACTTGGTGGATTAGGCAAGAAATTAACCGGGCGGTTAATAATCAAGGATTGTTAATAAGGGTGCCGGACAATAAAGCGTCAGACATGAGAACTTTTCTTTATCGGTGTAAAACGGACGGCAAGGAAATTAATACAAAAAGTTTGTCACGGCTTGATAAACTCGCTTTAGCCGCTTTGTTACCTTCATTAAGCTTGTCGGCATCTAAGGACGAAGCTAACCCGGGGGTGTCCTTAGAAAGGGTATTTGCTGATGATAAGCGGCAAAGTCCGCGGGCGAACTTAGAGCGGCAAGATCAGGACAAAGTTATAGAAATGCTGTTAGCGCGGTTGCCAAAGCGCGAACGATTAATAATTGAGGGAAGGTTTGGCCTTAACGGACATGATAAGTGTCTCACTTTAAGGCAGATGCAATCTATAATAGGAATTACCCGCGAGGGCGTGCGGCAAGCGCAAAATAGAGCGCTAGCACATTTGCGCCGATTAGCTGAAGAGCTTGGTCTTTCTTTAGAAAGCGTTGGTTTTTAATTTTTTTATTAAAATTATTAGCCAACGCTTTATTTATCCATACACCTTCCAGAATACCCCCACACCAAATTTTGGTGTGGGGGATGAATGGAAAGCGTGGATCTTCCCGCCGGGTTTACCCCTACACCAAAATTGGCGTTGGGGTTTAATACCCGGCGGTGAAGGTGTTTGGATTTATTTTGGTAATAATCGCCAACTTGACGCTCATTAGTTATTTTGCTAATCTAATGGTAGTTACAAATTATACACATAAAACACATAAAGTCCCTTTCGGGGATAATTTTTTTGTTACCTCCTAATTATGCCTACCATTAATCAGTTAGTAAGAAAACCAAGAAAGGTGCAAAAGGCAAAAACCAAAGCGCCGGCATTACAAAGCGTGTTGGATACCCTGCACCGCAAGCGCACCGAATTGCCCAAAGGCAATCCGTTTAAGCGCGGCGTTTGTTTAAAAGTAACGACCATGACGCCGAAAAAGCCGAACTCGGCTTTGCGTAAAATCGCCCGCGTCCGGCTTTCTAACGGGAGCGAAGTTACGGCCTACATTCCGGGCATGGGCCATAATCTGCAGGAGCACGCGATTGTTTTAATCAAAGGCGGACGCACCAAAGACCTGCCGGGCGTGCGCTATAAAATCATCCGCGGCGTGTACGACACGCAAGGCGTGCAGAACCGAAAACAAGGCCGCTCCCGCTACGGGGCAAAGCGACCAAAACAATAATTTTAATTTTGTAATTTTTAATTTTTAAATAAATCTTAAATTATAATTTTTAAACCTGCCTGCCGGCAAGCAGGAATTAAAACATTAGATATTATTTAAAAATTTTATTTATGCGAGGAAAACCAGCACCCAAAAGAAACATCAACCCAGACGCCCGCTACCATGACGGTGAAGTGGCCAAATTAATGAATTACCTTATGCGGGGCGGGAAAAAAACAGTCGCGGAAAAAATCGTTTATCGTTGTTTTGACATCGTGAAGGAAAAAACCAAGCAGGACCCGCGCCATATGTTTAATAAAGCGCTTAAGCAAGTCAGCCCTATTTTGGAAGTGCGCGGCCGCCGCGTCGGGGGAGCGAACTATCAGATTCCGTACCCGGTCCGGCCGGAGCGGCGTTTTGCGCTCGCCTGCCATTGGATGATTGACGCGGCCCGGGCGCGCAAAGGCCATTCCATGGCGGAAAAGTTAGCCGCGGAAGTTATGGACGCGGCCCGCGGCGAAGGCGCGGCGATGAAAAAGAAAATGGACGTACAGCGCATGGCGGAAGCTAACAAGGCCTTTGCGCATTTCGCTAGGTTCTAGAAAGACACGAATAGACACGAATAAATTAACGAATAGCCACAAATCACGAATTCATATAAATAATTTTTTTGTTTGTCATTCCTGCGGAGGCAGGAATCCAGAAGAAAATACGCGCAAGTTATTTGTTTTCGTAATTTTTGACAAAATTATTTCCACTTTCAAATTCATAAAATAATTATTGTAAAATTATTATTCAATTACTGTTTAATTTCCGTTTAATACCCTAATATCCAATAACTTTCTATGGATTATCCACTAGATAAAGTAAGAAATATAGGAATTATCGCTCACATTGACGCCGGCAAAACAACCGTTTCCGAGCGCATTTTATTTTATACCGGCAAAAAGCACAAAATCGGCGAGGTGCACGAGGGCGAAGCGACCATGGACTGGATGGAACAGGAACGCGAGCGCGGCATTACGATAACGAGCGCCGCGACTACTTGCTTTTGGAAAGACTGCCGCCTTAACTTAATTGACACGCCCGGGCACGTGGATTTTACGGCCGAAGTGGAGCGTAGCTTGCGCGTTTTAGACGGCGGCGTAGTCGTTTTTGACGGCGTGGCCGGCGTGGAACCGCAATCCGAAACCGTTTGGCATCAGGCGGAAAAATACAATGTGCCGCGCATGTGCTTTATCAATAAATTAGACCGCACCGGCGCGGATTTTTATAAAGACGTAGAATCAATCCATGACCGTTTAACTAAACATGCCCACCCCATCCAACTGCCCATCGGCATCGAGGATACTTTTAAAGGTTTAATTGATTTATTGGAGCGCAAAGCGAGAATTTATGAAGACGATTTAGGCACTAAGTGGCACGATGAAGACGCGCCGGCCGACATGAAAGATAAAGTAGAGGAGTACCGCGGACAATTAGTGGAGGCGATCGTGGAACACAACGAAGATTTAATGGGCAAATATTTAGCCGGCGAAGAAATAAGTCTTGAATCTTTACAGCAAGAATTGCGCGCCGCCGTGATTGCCAACAGAATAGTGCCGATTTTGTGCGGCAGCGCTTTAAAAAATAAAGGCGTGCAGTTTTTATTGGACGCGGTTTGCGCCTACCTGCCGTCGCCGCTCGATGTACCGCCTCTGGAAGGAACCGACGCGAAGAACCCGGAAAAAAAGATTGCCGTCCTTCCTGACCCTAACGAACCGTTCGCGGGATTAGCTTTCAAAATCGCCACCGACCCTTTTGTCGGTAAGTTGTGTTTCGTTCGGGTGTACAGCGGCATCCTGAAAGCCGGGTCATACGTTTTAAATACTGCGACTGACGATAAAGAGCGCATCGGCCGCATCGTTTTGATGCACGCCAACCACCGCGAAGACGTGCCGGAAGTGAAAGCCGGAGAAATCGCGGCGGTGATTGGCTTAAAAAATACCGTTACCGGCCATACCCTGTGCGACGAGAGCCGGCCGATTATTTTAGAAAGCATTACTTTCCCGGAGCCGGTAATTAAAGTCGCCGTGGAGCCAAAAACCAAAGCGGACCAGGAAAAAATGGGCATTGCTTTATCAAAGCTTGCCGAAGAAGACCCGACTTTCCGGGTAAACACCGACCAGGAAACCGGCCAGATTTTAATCGCGGGCATGGGAGAATTGCATTTAGACATTATCGTTGACCGGATGAAACGGGAGTTTAAAGTGGAAGCTAACGTCGGCCAGCCGCAAGTCGCTTACCGCGAAACGATTAAAAAAGAAGCGGAAGCGGAAGGAAAATACATCCGCCAGTCCGGCGGCCGCGGCCAATACGGGCATTGCTGGTTGCGCGTGAAGCCGCTAGCGACCGGTAAAGGATTTGAGTTTGAGGATGAAGTCAGGGGAGGCACTATTCCCAAAGAATATATTCCGGCAATTGAAAAAGGCGTCAAGGAAGCCAAAGAAAAAGGCATTTTAGCCGGCTACTCCCTAGTGGACATCAGCGTAACGGTATATGACGGCTCCTACCATGAGGTGGACTCTTCCGAAGCCGCTTTCAAAATCGCCGGCTCCATTGCTTTTCAGGACGCTTGCCGCAAGGCCGACCCTATTTTGCTTGAGCCAATCATGAAAGTAGAGGTAGTTACGCCGGAGCAGTTTATGGGCGATGTGGTAGGCGACATTAATTCCAAGCGCGGAAAAGTGGAAGAAATGGGCGAGCGCGGCTCAATCAAAGTAATTGACGCGAAAGTTCCTTTAGCCGAAATGTTCGGTTACGCGACGCAACTGCGTTCCATGACCCAGGGGCGCGCGAGTTACAGCATGGAACTGTTTGGTTATGAAGAAGTGCCGCGCCACAAAGCGCAGGAAATTATCGAAGGCCGAGGCGGCAGAAAGTGAGCAGCCAGAAGTAACCCGCCGAAAGCCAGGAAGGCATTCAGGCGAGCCCGCCTAGCTACAAAGTTTTTGGCGGGGGAGTAAGAAGCAGCAAAAATGATTAACAGTTGACTTTTAATGGCGGAAAGCTATAATCTTAGTAGTAAGTTGTTAGTTTAATTAGCTTAAATATATGCATAACCAACTGGACAGAATTATCAATTTAGTAAGGAAGACGGGCGATCGGCTGGTCGTCTTGGATCGTGATAATTTGCGTAAAAGCTATGTAGTAATGGACATTAAGGAATATGAAAGGTTAGTAAATTGTTGCGGTCTGGGCGACTGGAAAGAAGACGAGAGTGAAGCCGGCGAAGACGAAGAAGATTATGAAGGCTATGGAGACAAACTTTGGCGGGAGGACGAGGACGGGGAAGACGAGGATTGGGATTTTAAAGCAGAGGATATTTTTAAAGATCAAGACGATGAATTTGACAATCTGCCCGATGGCGGCGAGTTTGACTTTGGGGAGCCGCCGCTGGTTAAAGCTGACGACGAGCGTCAGCCGGAAGCAAAAGATGATTTTGTGCCGATAGGCGATATTTTCAACGAGGTTGACAATAATTGGGAGTATGGTACAATAAAGCAAAATCTAAAAGAAAGCAAAAAAAACGGCGGTCAAAGGAGGGGTAAGTGGGAAATCGCTCCCGAAATTAAAAAAACAGCGCCGGCAGACACTGCCGCGGAGGAAGATGACCGCTATTATTTAGAAACCATATAAGATTTGGTTTTTTTACTTTATCAACATTGTTTATTAATAATTTAATTAAGGGATAAAAACATGACTGCACAATTTGAACGCAATAAGCCGCACATTAATGTCGGCACTATCGGCCATGTGGACCATGGCAAAACAACTTTAACCGCCGCTATTTTAAAGGTACTGCGGGGGAAAGGTTTTAACGCTCAAGAAAAATCAGTTGACCAAATAGACGCCGCTCCGGAAGAAAAAGCGCGGGGAATTACCATTGCTACCGCCCATGTGGAGTACGAATCAGCCAAGCGCCACTACGCGCACGTTGATTGCCCCGGACACGCCGACTACGTAAAAAACATGATTACCGGCGCCGCCCAAATGGATGGCGCAATTTTGGTAGTGAGCGCCACCGACGGCCCGATGCCCCAGACGCGCGAACACATTTTATTGGCTAAACAAGTAGGCGTTCCTAATATCGTCGTTTTTTTGAATAAAGTTGATATGGTTGAAGACAAAGAATTAATTGATTTAGTAGAGGAAGAAATCCGCGATTTGTTAAAGAAATATGAATTTGACGGTGATAATACGCCGATTATCCGCGGCAGCGCCTTAAAAGCTTTGGAGGACCCGAACGGCGAGTATGGCCAAGCGATTTTAGATTTAATTAACACTTTGGACGAAAAAATCGCCGAGCCCAAGCGCGAAATTGACAAGCCGTTTTTGATGCCGATTGAAGACGTTTTTTCC
>MFFV01000009.1:0-1056 GCA_001777995.1 Candidatus Falkowbacteria bacterium RIFCSPLOWO2_02_FULL_45_15
CCATAACTGCTTGAATACCCACCAAATACTTTCCATGTAATCCTTGTCCATCGTTTTGTAAGCGTTTTCCATATCCGCCCAGCGTCCCAAACGGCTGATGACTTTTTGCCATTCGTCCACGTAAGCCAAGACTTTGGAGCGGCAAGCTTCATTGAAATTAGCCACGCCCAATTTGGCAATGTCTTTTTTGCTTTTAAAGCCCAGCTCTTTTTCCACGATATTTTCAATCGGCAAGCCGTGGCAATCCCAGCCCCATTTGCGCTCTACGCGATAGCCTTTCATCGTCCAGTAGCGCGGCACGATGTCTTTCATAATGCTTGCGACAATGTGGCCGTAATGCGGCGTGCCGGTCGCAAACGGCGGGCCGTCGTAGAAGACATAGTCTTTCACCTCACCCGCCTTCGGCACCCTCTCCTTATTAAGGAGAGGAGTCGGGGGTGAGGTAATTGATTTTTCAAAAATTTTATTTTTATTCCAAAAACTTAAAACCTCCTCTTCTATTTTAGGCAAAGGAGATTTCGGCTCTGATAATTTTTTATTTGGTTGCTGTTCCATACTCTTAACTTTAGCTAAATTGAACTTATTTGTCAAAAGAAAAACCACCTTTTTCCCTTTTTGAAATGGTGGTTTATAACCGCTAATAATAAATTACATTTCCCCTTTTTTTATTCCTGCCCTAATTTTCCGCATCAAGTCCAAATAAAACTCTAAATTATTCAAACTCGCTAATCTTTGCCCTAACGGCTCGTTGATTTTAAACAAATGGTGCAGATACGCCCGCGAGTATTCCCGCAATTCCGGCAGTTTGCTGTTTTGATTTATCGGCGTAAAATCTTTTTTAAACTTAGCGTTGTTAATATTTAAAGTTTCATAAAATTTTTTTGACATTTGAAATTTGAGCTTTGAATTTGATTTGACATTTGAAATTTGAGCTTTGACATTGCTTTTCCATAAGAAAAGCCTGCCGTGTCTTCCTTCCCGCGTCGGGATAACGCAATCAAAAATGTCCCAGCCCATGGTAACGCAACGGACGATATCTTCCGGCAAGCCGATGCC
>MFFV01000009.1:1084-3894 GCA_001777995.1 Candidatus Falkowbacteria bacterium RIFCSPLOWO2_02_FULL_45_15
ATCATGTCAGCAGTTTCCTGCAACACTTTGCCTAAAAATTGGCCGTCCGTATCAACCGGCCGCGCGCCAAACCCGTAACCGTCAAATCCTATGTCCATCAAAGCGTCCGCACAAATTTTGCGCAGGGCCAAATCAGTTCCGCCCTGAATGACGGCGAATAATAATGGCCGGCGCTTATATTTTTTATTTTGTTTTTCATATTCCAGTTTACATCTTTTCGCCCATAAAACCGTCCGTTCAACCGATTTTGCCATTGCCGCCGAGCTGACATCGTGCGGCGGGCAATCGTCCAAACAAACTATCATGTCCGTGCCCAAAGCAAATTGCATTTGAATGGAGCGTTCCGGCGTCAGCTCATGCTTTGCGCCGTCAAGCGGGGACTTAAATACTACCTTATCATCAGTAATTTTCCCTGCCTTGCCGGCAGGCAGGCCTAAATTTTTATTCTTATGTATCAGCGAATATACCTGATAGCCGCCGCTGTCCGATAATAACGGCCCCGCCCAATCCATAAACTGATGCGCACCTCCGGCTTTAGTTAGTAGTTTCAAACCGGGCTGTAAATAAAGATGATAAGTGTTAATTACTGCCGCCGGTAAATTTAGCCGCTGCCAGTCTTGGATGCTCAAACCTTTAATTACCCCCCGCGTCGCGTCCGGCATAAAACAAGGCGTTTGAATTTCCCCGTGCGCCGTTTTAATTAAACCCAACCGCGCTTTTGATTTTTTTGATTTTTTTATAATTCTAAACATACTTTATACAACATAGCGACCCTCATAAACATGAGAATCGCCACTTCTTTTGACCCATTACTCGTTACTCGTCTCTTATTACCCGTCACTCGTCCCCGCTTATCGCCTGCGTCGGGCAAAGTTCTATCGCCTCTTTGACGCACGGCTCTGTCGCCTCTATGTCAATTACTTCCGCTTTAAAAATTTCCTCGTTCATTTTAAAAACCGCCGGACAAACCGCCGCGCAACTGCCGCAACCAATGCATTTTTCTTTGTCTATGCGAACCATGATTATTGAATATTATTTAACCAAGGCGAGTTCCTATTTTTTCTCCCCGAAAAATTTTTTGCGCGTTATCCACTAATTCTTTGGGCGTCAAATCTGATTTGACGAAGTAACCGTCCGCGCCCAGCTTAAACGCCTCTTCAATGTCGGAATCTTGATTGAGGTTAGTAAGGGCGTAAATGGGGATTGCTTTGGTGTGCGGATTGCTTTTAAGCTCCTGCAACACTGCAAAACCGTCAATTTTCCCGCCGGCGACTTTATTGGCTAAAATCAAATCAACTAAAATCAGGTTGGGATGTTTAGTTTCGGCAAGCGTAATTCCTTCTTCGCCCGTTGCCGCGCCTAAAAAGTTAAAACCCGCGGCCTCAAATTTAAGCCGGTACATCTCTAATAATGTCAATTCATCTTCAATTATTAAAATTGTTTTTGCAGTATCCGACATACTAATATTGTATAAAAAATGGGCTAAAAAGTCAAAATTACCGCGAGGCTTCGGCTAATTCACGCACAAAACATCGTACCGCGCTTATGGCGCCATCGGGCACTGCCTGGTGATAAATGTTCAGCACTTCGCTGCCCACAACGGCTATATCCGCATACCCTTTTAATTGTTTAATGTGTGTAGGGCGAGAAATACCAAAGCCGACGGCGAGAGGCATACCGTTATATCGTTTTACGCGCTGAATACTGGAAAATATATTTTCGTCAAGCTCCCCGCAAGCTCCAGTGACCCCCTGCCGTCCCGAAAGATACAAAAAACCTCGCGCCGCCCGTGCGTTTAACTCCAACCGACGCGGCGACGTTACCGGTGCCAAAGTGCGAATGACAGGCATGTTATGATGTTGAGCAAAATAGGTTAGTTTATCATTATACTCCTCATCCAACGGCATGTCCGGCACGATTAAACCACTGCAACCAGCCTGGGCCGCATCACGGCAGAACGCCTCCACGCCGTAATTGAACACGATATTAAAATATGTCATGAACAGCAGTGGAATGCCTGCCGTTGCGGAACACTCTGCCATAAGGAGCATAGCATCTTTTACTCGTATTTTGTGCTTTAACGCTGTTTGATTTGCCCGCATTAATGTAGGGCCATCCGCCAGCGGATCGGAAAAGGGAATCTGTAGCTCAATAAAATCAACGCCGGCTTCTACCATAGTGGCGATTAACTGCCGGCTAACTTTTAGATCGGGGTAGCCAACCACAATGTGTGTCATCAAGCCTATACGCTTGCCTGATTTAATTTTTTTAACTTGGGCATCAATGGTATTCATAACGTATTATTGTGACTTGCGCTTTAAGTAATCTTTCCAGCCAGCGTTTCCCAACGCCTCCCCTAAAATAAAAATGTCTTTGTCGCCCCGTCCGGAAATGTTTACTACAATAATTTTATCAGGTTTTAGTTGCGGTGCTATTTTAACCGCGTACGCAACCGCATGCGCCGACTCCAGTGCCGGAAATATGCCTTCGGTTTTTGCCAAGAGTTGAAATGCCACCAACACCTCGGCATCAGAAACCGCCCGATACGCGACACGCCCTTTTTTAAAAAGAAGAGCGTGTTCAGGCCCGATGCCGGCATAATCAAGTCCGGCCGAGATGCTGTGGGTAGGCTGAACCTGCCCGTCTGCATCCTGTAAAAAATATGATTTATAACCTTCAATCACGCCAATTTTTTCATCATGTTGCAAACGGGCAGCGTGACCGCCGATTTTAGTTTCATCCCTACCACCAGCCTCAACGCCAATCATTCGTACGCCTCTGTCTCCCAAAAATGCATTAAACAAACCAAT
>MFFV01000009.1:3909-12401 GCA_001777995.1 Candidatus Falkowbacteria bacterium RIFCSPLOWO2_02_FULL_45_15
TTTGAAAATCGCGCACCATGGACGGATACGGATGCGGCCCTAACGCCGAACCAATTAGGTAATACGAACTGCCAACATTGACAATCCAATCCTGCAAAGCGGCCGTGACGGCATCTTTAAGCCGCTTGGTTCCATGTTCAACTGGTATTACTTTTGCGCCAAGCAACTCCATCCAGAACACATTGGGCATTTGGCGCTCAACATCAACCGCGCCCATATAGACCGTGCAAGCAAAGCCGAATTTTGCCGCAACCGTTGCCGTCGCCAGCCCGTGTTGCCCGGCGCCAGTTTCGGCAATCAAACGCTTTTTCCCCATTCTTTTCGCCAGCAAAGCCTGCCCCAAACAATGGTTGATTTTGTGCGCGCCAGTATGGTTAAGGCCTTCGTTTTTTAAATAAATTTTTGCGCCGCCTAATCCAGCGGTTAAATTTTTGGCAAAATAAAGTGGCGTGGGACGGCCGGAGTAATTTTTGTACAAATCAAAAAGCTCGCGGCTGAACGCGGGGTCTTGCTTGGCCGCTTCATACGCGGCTTCCAATTCTTCCAACGCCGGCATAAGCATTTCAGGCACATACCGACCGCCGAATGGACCAAAATGACCGCGCGCGTCGGCGTCGTAGGGAGTTTTGAAAAAAATGTTATACATATATTTTATGATAATAAAATTACGGGGAGGGAAAAGATTTAGCACAACCTTTTCCCTCCACCACTACGCCCGAATTTTTCGCAAAGCGAAAGATATAATGTCCTGTTCGCTCTGCAATTGCTCTGAGCGCACTTCTGCGCCAGTCACTTCTACCACTACTCCATCAGGAAAGAGCGGTAAAAAAATAAATACTGACTCAGCGCACTGCGGGCAAACATACATCCGGTTTGCACTACTGCGAAATGCACCGTGTCCGCACTTCGCACAAAACAACTTGCCACACCCCTGACAAAATGTGAATGGTGTCCCGAGGCCATCCACATTTACCATAGTGCCCGCGTGACATCCCGTACACTGCGTGCCGCCGACAAATGGCAGTTGTTCGCGCATTTTTTCCGTCGTTCCGAAGCCCATGGTTGCTAATCCTTTCAAAAGATCTATTTATTGAGAAAACAAAAAAAAGCTTTCTCATCTCTCTGGCAAATGCAAAAAACATTTGCCAAAGGGACGAAAAAGCCTTGTCCAGCACCCTTGTGGTGCTGTGGATTTCGCGGTACCACCCTTTTTGTCCTAACCGGTTTAAGGACGGATTAAAAACAAAAATCCGTCAGTAAAACGGAAATTTAGGACCACTTTACTGACTCTGGCTTCCCCGATTTAATCGGGAAACGACATCAGCTAGGTTATGGTTACGGAACCGGCCGGACTCTCACTGTTACGCAAGAATCACCTCGGTGCGCCCAACCCCCGCCTAATTGCAAAGCTATTGGCGGGGACGCACGTCAACGGTTTTAAAAATTGTTAATGATATTGACAGTATATGTTATAAACAAAAACCTGTCAACTGCCCCACTCTCTTGACACCTTTTTTAAATCTGCTATACTTTAGTTAACTAAAGTGATAAATCCAAACACCTTCACCGTCGGGTATTAAACCCCCACACCAAATTTTGGTGTAGGGGTAAACCCTGCGGGAAGATCCACGCTTTCCATCCATCCCCGCGGCAGAGACCACCGGGTATTCCCCCACACCAAAATTTGGTGTGGGGGTATTCTGGAAGGTGTATGGATAAATATCTATTATGAATCTCAATACTCCACAAATCAATAGCTTAGTGGAAGCGTTTTTAATTCTTAAAAACCAAGCGGAAATGAAGAAATTCCTGCGGGATTTACTTACGGAAGCTGAAATTGAGGAATTGAGTAAACGTTGGCAGACCGCGCAAATGCTGGACCAAAAAGTCCCTTATGCTACGATTGTCAAAACAACCGGCTTAAGCTCTACTACTATCGCGCGCGTTGCCCAGTGGTTAAAAAGCGGCAAAGGCGGCTACCGCCTGCTGCTAACTCGTTTGCATCATCACCATCCTACGCTCATGGAAAAGGGGCTGTTTTGATAATTTTTTATTTTTCTAACACTAAACACAGCCCCCTCTCCACGAGGGGGCTTTTACTTTGTAAAAGTTAAATGTTCTTTCAAAAAAAGGAGAAGGATTATGAACATCACTAAACCTATCGCACTCGGAATTGGCAACGGCAGTTTAGCCGCGTCAGTTTGTTGGCTGTTGAGGCAAGCCGGAATTACTTATGATCCAACGAGCCGCGCCGCTTGGCAAGAAACGGGTAATAAATTAGTGGCAAAAATATTTATGAACCGCCCGCAAAATCTGCCGACTGCACTGCACACTAATAAGGTTGATTGTGTGATTATTGGGTTAGATATGCTTACTGAATGGAGTGAGATTGATGATTTTGTTGTTATCGCCAAAGTGCAGGTAAGCAAAACTTTTAGAAAACAAAATTCAAAAGTTGTTGCCTTTGTTCGTGATGGTTCGCGATATACTTATGATAAAAGAAATTTAAGCGAGTGTAATATCGGCAGCGAATATCCAAAAATAACCAAGAGCTGGTTGCGCCTTAACGGAATAATGGCAAGCATTACTCAGTCCTACGGCGGCACCGAAGGAATGGTTGCGGCTGGGGTTTATGACTGCGGCATCGGCGTTACTGAAACCGGCACGAGTATCGCCGCCAACTATTTGCGCACTATTGATGTAATTATGGACGCGCCGGTTGTTCTGGCCGTGCGTCCGGAAGATATTAATGATGAGCGGCTAGAGCAATTTGCGGCGATACTTAACGGCGTTCACGCGGCGCAAAATTACGTGCTATTGAAAATGAATGCGCAAAAAAACCAACTGCCAGATATTATTTCGCTCTTGCCCGCGCTCAAATCGCCGACGGTGCATCAATTAAATGACGCCAACAGCGTGGCGGTTGAAACCGTTGTAGAAAAGGATAGATTGGCTTCTCTCATAATTGAGCTAAAAAAAGAGGGGGCAAGTGGAATTATTTGGCATACGCTGGATAGCGTTATACCCTAAAGGAGAATATCAATGTCTGTACCGATTGAAGAAACTAACCAGTTTACCCCTCATTTTCGCCCCGCTCTCAATCATGACGGCACGCACGCGCCAAATTTTATTACGGTTGTATTGCAGGACGCCCCAAATGGTGCCGTGCTTTACGCCGCCACTATGGATAAACAAGCGCTCGCGCTGACATTAGAAACCAGGCGCGTCCATTTGTATTCGCGCGCGGCTAAATCCATCCGCCTCAAAGGCGCAACCAGTGGTGATGAACTCGCGGTAATTGATGTTTTAGTTAATTGCAATCAGGATTGTCTACTTATAAAAGTACGGAAACAAGGCAAAAACGGTGGCTGTTGCCATACGCGAGTTCAGCCTGAAAATCCGCAATCGCCGCGCCGGCCAACCTGTTTTTACCGAATTGTCAGCCGCATCGTCGGCAAAACGACAGAGTATTTTTTATCTTTTCTCTAATATAAAAAATCGGGCGAAGCTTAAAAACTTCGCCTTTCTTTTTTTGTATTTTAAATTAATTGTTTTCACCCTATGTAGTAGCTTTGGTAATGTGCGCGCACATATTGCACTTTTCTGGATAAAAGTGTCCGAAGAATGGGGTACTTGCCACTGCAAATTATTGGAAAAAATAAAATCCGGAAATGTAGTTGTGATGTTTCCGGATTAAGGGCAAGGAATATTGAGCGCTAAGCCCTTTGGCTAAAAAATAAAAAAGAACAAATAAGATAACTCAAAAAAAAATTTTCCAAAATAAAAAAATTCTTTTGATAATACTCTTAGCCCAGCTTAAAAAGGGATAAAATGTTTCACCGAACGGAGTCGGTTCCCCACGGCCATGTTTGTAAACCTCATTATATAGCTCCGGATACTTTGTAGCAAAACTAGCTTCACGGGACTCTTCTAATTCTGTCGGATCTATAAACATTGTTTATGCCTCCTAATGGGATTTTCTTTAGAATAGCATATTAATTGTTAAGAAGCAACTTATTATTAGTTTTTAATTATTAATAGTATCATCCGTGTATATCTAACAACAAAAACATTAAAACATAAAAGCTCCGCTCTGTGTGCTTAAAACAAAAGTATCTTAACTCACTTACAGCTTGTCCGAAATGTGACCATCTAGTACACCTGTTTGACTAAGTAAAAATAATGTAGTATTGTAACAAGCTAAAGGCAATTTATTGTGCCTTTATTGATCCTTAAACAATAACCACCAAACCGAAGTGATTCTAAGAGATGGAGGGAAAAATCATGAAGAGTCAATTTATTGTTGACATACAAAGCGATATTAGTAACAACCCAGTCACTATATTGGGTTGGTGTAAAGGAAAACGTTGTCACAAAAAAATTGTTTTTCTAGATTTATGCGACTCTACTGGTTCAATCCAGGTAACTGTTGACCAACAAAAAGTCCCGATAGATGAATTTGAAATTGCCCGATTAATAACATGTGAATCCGCTGTTAGAGTTGAGGGAATAGTGCGCAGAGAGGGGAAAAATAATCAGAATCAAACAGAAATACTATGCAGTAAATTACAGTTAATTAATAAAGCGACAGGTTTGATTTCACCTAAACTACGAGAAGATATTGACATCTTCAATCCACATCTAGCGGAACACCTGCTTAACCATCGCTCTCTCTACATTCGCAATCCAAAAGTAATGGCTATCCTTCGCTTCCGTCACATTCTGATGGGATTTGTACATCAGTGGTTTCGAGAACATCAATTTATTGAAATCACGGCACCCATTTTAACACCTCTTCCTCTCTATGATGATCGGAGCGCCATTGAAGTCAATATTCATGATGACCATGTATTTTTGACTCAATGCGTTGGTTTTTACTTAGAAGCCGCTGTACATGCCTTTGAGCGAGTATATAATATTGGGCCGAGTTTCCGTGGCGAAGAAAGCCACAGCAAACGACATTTAATGGAATATTGGCATATCAAAGCAGAAATAGCTTTTGGTAATCGTGAAGATATTATCGCAATTGTTGAAGAGCTAGTGAGCTTCCTTGTGTCACAATGCGCAAACTTCTGCCAAGATGTGGCGAAAGCATTAGGTACGGACATTTGTATTGACGGTCTGACTCCGCCTTTTCCTCGCATTAGCTATCGCGAAGCCATTCAACGATTACAAACGGCTGGCCAAGAAGCGACATTTGGCAAGAGTCTATGTTCTAAAGGTGAAGGACTGCTTGCTCAACAATTTTCAACTCCATTTTGGGTAGTAGGCATTCCTCGCAGTATTGAACCCTTTCCTTATGTTATCGATCCAGACGACCTGGAAGTCACTATGACAGCTGACTTAGTAGCTTCTAAAGGTTACGGGGAACTACTTGGCGTAGCTGAAAAAATTCACACCTCAGATATATTGGCAGAACGAATGCGGGAAAAAGGGAAACAGGATAATCCGAAGTATGAGTGGGTACGGGAATTACGAGAATTTGGTTGCGTACCGCACATCGGCTTTGGCATGGGAGTAGAGCGTTTTATACGTTGGCTCTTGCAAATTCCTCATGTCCGTGATGCCATTCCTTTTCCGCGCATATTCCGCCGCAAAATTCACCCATAATCATGGATTTAACTAGAAAGGATTGACTACCATGAAACGAACTTACATTAAGGAATTACCCGGACTCATTGGACAAACGGTAAAAATCCAGGGATGGCTGCAAGCTATCCGTGACCAAAAGAAGATGCAGTTTCTAATCGTCCGCGATCATACCGGTCTCGTGCAAACAATCAATGAACGAGGCAAGTTGAATGAAGAAATTGACCTGTTGATTTCAACGATTACCCCAGAATCAGCGCTGGAAATTATCGGCGAAGTCGTGAGTAACACGCAGGTTAAATTAGGAAACCTAGAAATACGCATCAGCTCAATACACTTAGTCAACTTAGCAGAGGCAGGTCTGCCAATAAATAACAAGTCTTCGCTTGAGAGTCGACTTGATTGGCGTTTTCTTGATCTGCGGCGACCGGAAAATTATCTCGTTTTCCGAATCCAGACGGTTGCGGAACAAGCGATGCGAGAATTTTGGACGAATTATGGATTTATTGAAATTCATTCACCCAAGCTCATGGCCAGTCCAAGCGAATCGGGCGCTGAATTGTTTCATGTTGACTACTTTGAAGGCGACGCCTATCTGGCACAATCACCGCAATTTTACAAGCAGATGGCAATGGCGGCTGGTTTTGACCGAGTATTTGAAATTGGCCCCGTCTTCCGAGCTAATCCCTCTTTCACATCAAGGCATGATACTGAATTTACAAGCATCGACGTTGAAATATCATGGGTTGATTCTCATGAGGATGTGATGCAATTGGAAGAACAATGGCTCCGCTACATACTGGAGAGAATTAAAAGTGATTGCGGCCAAGAAATATCCCAAACTTTTGGAGTGGAGGTTAAAGTGCCTAGAGTGCCTTTCCCTCGTGTAACTATGACAGAGGCACATGCAATTTTAGGCGAACAGGGATACACCGTGCCCCGTGAAGGAAAAGGCGATCTTGACCCCGAAGGTGAACGACGGTTGGCAAGCCACATTCAACAAAAATTCGGACACGAATTCGTTTTCGTTACTGATTACCCTACTACCGTGCGACCATTCTATCATTTGCGACCGAAGAATAATCCCATGGTTACCAACAGCTTTGACTTAATTTGGAAGGGACTGGAAGTAACTACCGGGGCACAACGCGAACATCGCTATGATGTTTTAGTAAAACAAGCGGGAGAAAAAGGCTTAACGCTTAAACCAATTCAGTACTACCTGAACTGTTTTAAGTATGGATGCGCTCCGCACGGTGGCTATGGATTTGGCTTAACGCGTATGCTAATGGTGCTACTGAATGCCAAAAGCGTACGAGAAGTCACCTTTGTATATCGCGGTCCCAATCGCCTTACTCCGTAATTAATCTTCCAAAGTAATATCTTAAGCTCTTTTTTTGGATATTGTGTTTTTAAATGAAAAGGTTGTGCTGCGCACAACCTTTTTTATTCCCTAATAATAACATTAATTATTCCCTTATTTTCTTTGCTAAAACAGCTAATTCAGAATCATCTGCGCGTTTATAGTCATGGGATGAGATATAACCTTCGTATTTTTTAAAATATTTGTTCACTTTTGATTTAATCGGCCACCACCGACGCAAATTCGCTGTGCCATGCATGGGGAAAAGTTTAGTGTGTGCATGATCAACGCCAAATCCTTCAATAATTAAACCTGTCCTGCCCACATCGGCGAATTTTTTATCCAGCAGGCGAGCAACCTTTTTACTCGCCAATATTAAATCAATTAATACTCTTTCTGGTAGATTAAAGCCATAGCTAGAATAATGTTTTTTAGTAACGACGACCGTGAATCCTTCCGTATTGGGATAAATAGATAAAAAAGCTAAATGTTTTTTATCTTCCCAAACAATATGAGCGACTGATTCGCCTTTAACGATTTTACAAAATATACAATTTGTCATATTTTTTAATTATGGATACTTTTGTTTTATTTTATCATATTTATTATATTATTCAATGGTAGCTAATTTGATGTATTGACGCTGGTATGCCATTATGCTTAGATATAAAAAAATCCAAAGGAGGGGGTGAGATAAATGGGTTACAAACAACCTCGCATTTATAGAGATCTTTCATTCTTGTACGATGTTGACTATGTAGAGAAAGATTATCAAACAGAAACAGAGCTCATTAAAATACTTGCGCATCGTTATAAAAAAACGGGGGAAAAAAAGTTATTAGATGTCGCTTGTGGTACCGGCGGACATTTACAATTTCTTAAAAAATGCTTTGTCTGTTCTGGTATTGATATTAGTCCTGCCATGCTCGCGATTGCCCAAAAAAAGGTTAAAGGGGTACGGTTCCAACAGGCAGACATGAGAAGTTTTAACCTCAATGAAAGTTTTAATGTGATTACCTGTTTATTTAGCTCCATTGGCTATTTGAGAACATTGCAGGATCTGAAGGCAACTTTGTCTTGTTTCGTATCACATTTAAAATCGGGCGGTATAGTTATTATTGAGCCATGGCTTGCCGCAACGGATTACGAGCAAGATAGAGTTGATGTCCGAACGACAAAAAAGGGGGCTGTGACACTTATACGCCTTTCTATTTCCAAAAGACACCGACATTTTTCAATAATTGATATGCACTACTTGATGGTCAAACAACATAAAGCATGTTATTGGCCCGACCATCATGAGTTTATATTATTTGAGAAGAATCGCTTCATGAATCTTATGAAAAAGGTCGGCTTCCAACGCGTTATCTACCTGAAAAAAAGTAAGGCATACCCACGTAGTCTCATTGTCGGAATAAAATGAGACCGAATAAAAATAAAGGCGAAGCCAAAAGCTTCGCCCTTCTTTTTTATAAAAATTTATGCTTAATGATTATTTTGCTTTCTTGTTTTTTTGCTTGCCCCGTAGGCTTGTCCTGCG
>MFFV01000010.1:0-751 GCA_001777995.1 Candidatus Falkowbacteria bacterium RIFCSPLOWO2_02_FULL_45_15
AAAGAGAAGTTTAAATTTTTAGTTAAACCGCAGTCTTTCGTGAAAGGACTGCGGTGTTTTTTTCCATCTCCACCCGAGGCGCGAGAGTGCGGTGGGGCGGGGCTATTTATTGACTTTTATGAATGGATTTTGTACAATAGAAATATATGGAAAATAAAACATTTCAAATTAATTTAATTGCCGAAAAAGAGGGGGGCTATACGGTTACGGTGCCGCAATTGCCCGGTTGCGTTAGTTATGGAAAAACAATTGAGGAAGCAAAAAGAAACATTCAAGAGGCGGTTTCCTTGCATTTAGCTAATGTCAAAGAGCACAATAAACGCGATTTCAAAAGCATTATTAATAAAACAGTGTTCTCAACGGTTATTGAAATAAAAGAATCTTGTGCCTAAGTTGCCGGCATTAAAAGTGATTGAAGTGGAACGAATATTATTAAAAGCTGGGTTTATAAAATGGCGCCAAAAAGGCAGCCATTTGTCTTTATATCGGGCAAAGGATAACCGCAGTTTGACTATTCCGAGGCATTTTAGTAAAGATATGCCGAAAGGTACTTTACGGGCGATTATTGACCAGACCGGCATGACAGTGGAAGAGTTTTTAGAGTTAAGAAAATAGAATTGATTAAATAGCAAAACCGCCGTCTATCGTCAGAGGACTGCGGCTCTTTTTTCCTCCGTCGTCCCCGCCCGAAGCGCGAGAGTGCGACGGGGCGGAAAAATTTATTGATGTAAGAATTACTTTGCTTCATTTG
>MFFV01000010.1:786-9101 GCA_001777995.1 Candidatus Falkowbacteria bacterium RIFCSPLOWO2_02_FULL_45_15
CCCGTAGATTTGCGAGGGACTATTAAAAACATAACTTTGTGCTCCGCTTCGCGCTATACTGATGGCGATGTGTCGTTCGTTGACTTCCACGGCAGTGAGGTGCGCGTCGGCAGGTGCAATCCCGGCCATGCCCACGCCGATTTGCGTGCTCGCGAGGTAGTTTCCTAACCTTTTTTCTTTTTCTTTTTGTATCCTTCAAGGGCTTGACTTTGTCAGGTCCTTTTTTCTTATCAAAATATAACCTTGCAAATTATTCTGGTCGTGAGATTGCGGCTTCTTCAATCTAAAATCAAAAATCTTAAATCTAAAATTATAATACTTCTTTCAAATATTTTCCCGTCCAACTATTCTTATTCTTCGCCACTTCCGGCGGCGTGCCGCAAGCGACAACTTCGCCGCCGCGCTCGCCGCCTTCCGGCCCAAGGTCAATGATGTAGTCAACGGATTTTATCACGTCCAAATTATGTTCAATGATTAGAACCGTGTTGCCCTTGTCCGCGAGTTTATGCAAAATGTCCAGCAGCCGTTTAATGTCGTGGAAATGAAGACCGGTGGTCGGTTCGTCTAAAATGTAAAGCGTGCGGCCGGTGTCGCGGCGGGAAAGCTCGGTCGCCAGTTTCACCCGTTGCGCTTCGCCGCCGGACAGCGTCGTCGCCGACTGGCCGAGTTTGATGTAGCCCAAGCCGACCTCGGCTAAAATGTTAAGTTTTTGCAGAATGGCGTCGCGCGCGGGCTGCGTTCCGGAAAGAGCGGGCTGGCGGAAAAAATCCTGCGCTTCCGCCGCCGTCATCTCCAAAACGTCGGCGATGTTTTTGTCCTGATAATAAACGTCCAAGACGTCTTTTTGGTAGCGTTTGCCGTTGCAGGCGCGGCATTTGACGTAAACGTCCGAGAGAAATTGCATGTCAATTTTCGTATAGCCGTCCCCGCCGCAGACTTCACAGCGTCCGCCCACCACGTTAAAGCTAAAATGGCTTTGGGTTAAGTTTTTAAGTTTGGCTTCCGGCTGCTCGGCGAATAAATCGCGGATGTAAGTAAAAGCGCCGGTGTAAGTCGCCGGATTGGAGCGCGGCGTTCGGCCAATGGGCGACTGGTCAATGGTAATAACTTTATCCAGATGCTCCAGCCCCTCTATTTTTTTATGCGCGCCGATTTCCGCCTTGGCGCGGTAGAAATGGCGGTTTAACGCGCGCGCTAAAATGTCGTTCATCAAGGTTGATTTGCCCGAGCCGGAAACGCCGGTTAAGGCGACGAATTTTCCTAAAGGGAAGGCAACGGTAATGTTTTTTAAATTATTTTGAGTAGCGCCGACGATTTTAAGCGTTTGGCCGTTGCCCGAACGGTGCCGGGCGGCGGCCGGGATGGTTTTGGCGCGCGCTAAGTACTGGCCGGTAAGCGAGCGCGAATTCTTTTTTATTTCCGCCGGCGTGCCTTGGGCGATGATGTCGCCGCCAAAATTGCCCGCGCCCGGGCCGACGTCAATTATATAATCAGCCGCGAGCATCGTTGCTTCGTCGTGTTCAACGACAATGACGGTGTTTTCCAAATCGCGCAGGGCTTTGAGCGTAGTGATTAATTTCCGCATGTCTTTTTGGTGCAAGCCAACGGAAGGTTCGTCCAGCACATAAGTAACGTTTACTAAGTTGGAAGAAAGCTGCGTCGCCAGCTTTACCCGTTGCGCCTCGCCGCCGGATAAAGTGGCCATGGGCCGGTCAATCGCCACATAACCGAGACCGGCCTGCTTGAGCGCCTCGAGCTTTAGTTTAATTTCCCGAATTATCGGTTCGGCGATTTTTTTACTTGCCCCGTTTAAGGGGCCGCCGTTAGCGAATTTTTTTACCATAGTTTCCAGCGTCGGCAGGGCGGCGTCGATAGTAAGCATGCTCACTTCGGCGATGTTTTTATCGCCCACCGTTACCGCTAAAAATTCCGGCTTCAGCCGTTTGCCGGCGCAGTCAGGGCAGGTAGCGGTGCGCAGGTACTGCTCCATATCTTGCTTGATCGTCAGCGAATCAGTCGTTTGATATCGTTGCTCCAGTATGGGGGCAATGCCCGGAAAATTTTTAGCGCCCCAGAGTATGACGGCCAGCTGTTTTTTGTCTAAATCTTTAATGGGCGTATCAACCGAAAAACGGTAGCTCCGAGCGATTTCGTTGAGTGTTTTTAAATAGGCGCCGTACTGGCTGTTATTTTTCGGCCACGGGCGGATAGCGCCTTCGCTGATGCTTAATTTTTCATTAAAGATGGTTTCCGGGTCTAAATGCAAGGTCGCGCCCAAGCCTTTGCATGTCGGGCAGGCGCCGCGAGGCGAGTTGAAAGAAAAATCTTTAGGCTCTAACTCCTCTAAGGTGTAGCTGCTGTCCGCGCAGCTCCAAATCGTTGAGTAGTGTTTAGCCTGCTCATCCTGTCCGATAACGGAAATCAGGCCGTTGCTTAAATCCAAACCCTTTTTAACCGCCCGCTGCAATTCCTGCCGGTCATCGCCTTTAATTTGAGCGATGATGATTTCCAGGGTATGCGGCTGGTCGTCTAATTTTATTTCCTGTTCAGTAATGTTGATAATGGCGCCGTCCAGCCGGATGTGCGCGTAGCCGGCTTTGGTGATCCTCTGCCAGATTTTTTTATCGATAATTTCTTGGCTGCGGATTAAAGGAGCCAGAACGGCGATAGTTTGTTTTTGATAATTTAAGCCGATGGCGCGGACGATGTCGTCAATGCTTGAACGGCTCATGGCTGCTTTTGAACCGGGGCAATGCGGTACGCCAATGCGGGCAAAAAGCAGGCGCAAGAGGTCGTAAATTTCCGTTGCCGTTCCGACGGTCGAGCGCGGGTTGCCGTTGTTTGTTTTTTGGTCGATGGCGATAGTGGGCGTAAGCCCGGTAATCGAATCCACCTCCGGCTTATCCATTAAATCAACGTATTGCCGGGCGTACGAACTCAAAGATTCCATATAGCGGCGCTGGCCCTCGGCGTAAATGGTGTCAAACGCCAAAGAAGATTTGCCCGAACCGGACAGCCCGGTGATAACTACCAGCTTATGCCGCGGGATGTCTAAGCTGACGTTTTTTAGGTTATTAGTGCGCGCGCCTTTGATTGAAATATTTTTTTGCATAGAGTTGAGCATATTTCGTAAAGATTGTAGATGCGTAGGAATTAATTGAACAGCTTAAACGAATTTTATTATACGCTTAACTTAGACTTTTAGCAAGAGCATGCGCTCGCTTGCTTTTTTAAGAGAAGTAAGGTATGCTATACTTTGAATTAAAAAAATTATTATGAAAAGTTTATTAAAAAATTTCGGCGTATTTTTTATTATTTTTTTGGTCATTGCCAGCCTGTTTTATAATCTGGCCGGCAGCGGCGGCAAACCAGAGTCAGCCGGCATCCGGACATTAATTGAGCAGATAAACAACGAAGAAGTTGACGGCATCACCGTTGCCGGCAGCATCTTGCAGGTAAAACTGAAAAGCGGCCAAGAGCAAACGGTAAAAAAAGAAACCGCGGAAACATTATCAACGCTGCTCAAAAATTTTGGCGTGGCGCCGGAAAAAATGGCTAAAATTAACATTGAAGTGCGCGAGGAGAGCGGCCTCAATTTTTGGCTGTCAACGCTGTTGCCGATAATTTTGCCTTTGTTGTTAATCGGCTTATTCATTTATTTTATGGCCCGCCAGATTCAGGGCGCTAACGGCCGGGCGCTGATGTTCGGCCAGTCGCAGGCGCGGGAAATCAGCAACCAAAATCAGAATAAAAAAAAGCAGATTACTTTTAAAGACGTGGCGGGCGTTAAAGAGGCCAAAGAAGAATTAAAAGAGGTGGTGGAATTTTTAACCAGCCCTAAAAAATTTTTAGAATTAGGCGCCAATATTCCCAAAGGGGTGCTGTTGGTAGGGGCGCCGGGCACGGGAAAAACATTGCTCGCCAAAGCAGTCGCGGGCGAAGCCAACGTGCCCTTTTTTCACATGTCCGGCTCGGAATTCGTAGAAATGTTCGTGGGCGTAGGCGCGTCCCGCGTGCGTGATTTATTCAAGCGGGCGAAAAAAACCGCGCCGTGCATCGTGTTTATTGATGAAATTGACGCGGTCGGCCGCCAGCGCGGGTCGGGTTTGGGCGGCTCGCACGATGAACGCGAACAAACTTTAAATCAAATTTTAGTGGAGATGGACGGATTTGAACCCAATACCAACGTGATCGTGCTCGCGGCTACCAACCGGCCGGACGTGTTAGACCCGGCGTTGCTCCGGCCCGGGCGTTTTGACCGGCGGGTGGTGTTGGATGAGCCGGACATCAACGACCGCACCGAGATTCTAAAAGTTCATTCTCGCTCAAAGCCGCTCGCTAAAGACGTCAGCTTGCGGCGCGTGGCCGAGCGCACGCCGGGGTTTAGCGGCGCGGATTTGGCTAACCTGTTAAATGAAGCGGCGATTTTAGCGGCGCGCGGCAACAAACGTTTAATTGAGATGCCGGAACTTTTCTCAAGCATTGAAAAAGTTATGCTCGGACCGGAGCGCAAAAGCCGGGTGTTGTCGGAAAAAGAGAAAAAGATAACCGCCTATCATGAAGCCGGGCACGCTTTAGTAACGCATGTTTTGCCTAATACCGACCCGGTGCAAAAAATTTCCATTATTTCTCGGGGGATGGCCGGCGGCTATACCTTGAAAGTCCCGCTGGAAGACAAACGGATGCATTCCAAGCAGGAATTTTTGGAAGAATTGTCGGTATTATTGGGCGGCTACATCGCCGAACAAGAAATTTTTGGCGACATCACCACCGGAGCGACGAGCGATTTACGGGCCGCCACCAACCTGACGCGGCGGATGATTACCGACTACGGCATGAGCCGTAATTTAGGGCCGCGCACTTTTGGCAGCCGCGAAGAACTGATATTTTTAGGCCGGGAATTGCATGAACAGCGCGACTATTCCGAAAAAATGGCGGAAAAAATTGACGAGGAAATAAGGCATTACATTAACGAGGCGGCGGAGCGGGCGCGGCAGGTGATTCAAACGCATCGGCCAAAACTGGAAAAAATTGTCCAAGCCCTGCTCAAGCAGGAAACTTTAGAAAAAGAAGAGTTTGAGGAGTTAGTGAAAGAGTAAGAATCATTAAAACATTAAAGCGCCAGAACATTAAAACAATAGAGCATTTTGTATTTTGTTTTCATGCTTTAATGTTTTTATGTCCTGGTGTTTTTTGTTTTTTTAGCCCGCTTGTTGTATAATGATAATAGATTTTTAATCTAAAATCTTAAATCATAAATTTAACAAAGGAGGGGCTATGAAATACAAAGAGCTCGTTATGGCGGTTGCTAAAGTTACCTTGCATTATAAGTACCTTTGGTTTTTCGGTTTGTTTGCCGCTTTTTTATCTAACGGCGGCCTGTACCAGTCAATTACCGGCAGTTCAAGCTCAAGTCTTACTCCTGATTGGACAAAATTAAAAGAGACGGGCATTTTTGATTGGTCTATCGTTAGCCAGGTTGTCGCCTTTGCCCAAGCTGATCCGCTGGGATTATGGTGGCGTTTGTCAGTATTGGCAGTGATTTTAATTTTGGGCCTGTTTATTCTCTGGCTGGCCGTAGTGGCTCAAGGAGGGCTCATTAATAATATTGCTAAAATTAATTTAGGCAAAAGGACGGACTTTAAAGACGGAGTAGCAAGCGGCCGGGCGAACCTTTGGCCGGTATTTTTCTTTAAGCTAATCGAAAAGATTATTTTAGTCGCGGTGATTTCTTTATCTTGGCTGTCGGTTTTAGACGCGCTGAACTACGCGCATAACTTTTGGCTGCGTTCGCTCTATACCCTCATCATCGCTCTTATCATTGTCTTAACGGCGGCCTTGGCGCTGGGCATCAGGTACAGTCTTACTTACGCCGTCATCAAAGGAGCGCGGTTCATTGAAGCGTTAGGAGCGGGCTTTAGCCTGTTAGTGAAGAATTGGTTGGTTTCGCTGGAGTCGGGAGTTATTATCTTTATCCTGAATTTTTTATTAGGTTCAATCATCTTAACGCTCATTTCCGCTTTGACGATTCCGTTTATTTTTTTAATGTTTGTTTTTTATAAACTGGCTTTAGCTTGGGGGATGACGATTACCTTAACGCTCGGAGTAATCATTTTATTCGTTTTGGTTGCTGTGGCGGGCGGGGCGCTGGCTACTTTTAACGACGCTTTTTGGGTAACCGTTTGGCTAAAGATTGCCAGAGAAAAACAGGCTAGTTGGCTGGGGAGTATTTTTAGCCGGCAAAAGAGTTAATCTCCACAAATCAACAAATCTTATCGCAAACATTACAAATTAAGGAATTGACATTTGTATTATTTGCGGCGGATTCGTAGACTTGTGGGTAAGGAAGTTTGTTATCTAGTAGTAGATACCCGCTATGTCAAAAAATTTTCAATCAATTGAAGAGCTGTTGGGAGAGGACGAGGGCGCCAAGGAAGACGAGACCACGGCGCAGCGGAAATTTAACGCCAAGCAACGGGAAATACAGGATAAGGAAATAGAAAAGTTGACGGCCGCCAAAGCCAAAAGTTTAGGGTTGCCCTACATCAGTTTAGTCGGTTTTCCGATTAGCCCGGAAGCGCTGTCTAAGGTTCCGGCGGCAGAAAGTAGACGGCTCAAGGTCGTCTGTTTTTTCTATGACGGCGAACAATTTCGTTTAGGGGCAGTTGATTTAACGGCCGAGATTGAATCCTTGCTCAAAGATTTAGCCGCCCGGCTGCATTGCGAAGGAAAAGTTTATCTTGTTTCCGAAGTCAGTTTAGCCGCCGCCCAGAAACTTTATGTTACTTTGCCCAAAGTCCGGGAAGTGGTCCGCGGGGTAAAAGTTACCGAGGAAGAGCTTAATAAATACAGCGAAAGCTTCGCCAGCTTTCGGGATTTACAGGCAGAAATTATTAAAGCCGACATCACCCAAATCGTGGCCATGTTATTGGCGGCGGCGGTAAAATCCCGCTCTTCGGACATCCACATTGAGGGAGAGGAAAAAGAAATAAAGGCGCGTTTTCGCATTGACGGCGTATTGCACGATGTGGCGGCGCTGGACAAAAAGATTTGGCCGAAAGTCATTTCGCGCCTGAAATTATTGGCGAAAGTGAAAATCAATATTGAGGACCGGCCGCAGGACGGGCGCTTTGCCGTTATTATGCAGGCGAGGCAAATTGACATCCGCGCTTCGTTTCTGCCAACTTCTTTTGGGGAAAGCGTAGTCATGCGGCTCTTAGATTCTAATCAAGAAGACATTAGTTTTGAGCAGTTAGGCCTAGTCGGCAAAGCCTACGAAGAGCTAAAGCGGCAAATTGAACGGCCGAACGGCATGGTAATTAACACCGGTCCGACCGGATCGGGCAAAACCACCACTTTGTACGCCATTTTAAAGATGTTAAATAAGCCGGAGACAAAAATAATTACCATTGAAGACCCAATTGAGTACCAACTGGTCGGCGTCAACCAAAGCCAAGCGGGAGAAAATTACACTTTTGCCAAGGGCCTGCGCTCCATCGTCAGACAGGACCCGGATATTATCATGGTCGGTGAAATTCGCGATTTGGATACGGCGGAAATAGCCATTCAGGCGGCTTTAACCGGCCATTTGGTTTTATCTACCATACACACTAACGATGCCTCCGGCACGGTGCCGCGCTTTCTCTCTATGGGAGTAAAACCATATTTGCTCGCGCCGGCGCTGAACGCCATGATCGGCCAGCGGCTGGTGAGAAAAATTTGCGCCCAATGCAAAGCAGAAGCGCAATTAACCGATGAGCAAAAAAAGCGCGTGGAAGAAATAATGAGCAAGATGAATGAAGATGAGAAGAAAAAAGTGGATTTAGCTAACGCCAAGTTTTACAAAGGCGCCGGCTGCGACTTCTGCCAGGGGTTGGGTTATAAAGGGCGCGTTGGCATTTACGAAATTATGGTGATGAACGCGGACATTGAAAAACTCATTCAGGCGGGCAAAGTGAGCGAATTTGACATTGCCGCGGTCGCGGTGCAGAATGGGATGATTACCATGGCGCAGGACGGAATCCTAAAAGCGATGCAAGGGATAACTAGCGTGGAGGAGGTATTAAGGGTGGCGGAGTAGAAAATAAGAAGTAAGAAAATTTTTTTGTCATTCCCGCGAAAGCGGGAATCTCGTGATTTGCGCACTAGCGGCGGGATTCCCGCTTTCGCGGGAATGACATTATTAAGATATGCTAAACAAAAAGTTTTTCCAAAAATTAAAAGCCGACTATGACGCGCGTGAAAGCGAGCGGCGGCAAATTATCAGTTTGTCCAATGTGGTATTGCACGATTCTAAGCGCGTGATTTTTTCTTTG
>MFFV01000011.1 GCA_001777995.1 Candidatus Falkowbacteria bacterium RIFCSPLOWO2_02_FULL_45_15
AGATAACCTCCTCTAAAAAATCGGCGTTTTAAAAAAGTAAAAACGGCATTTATTGATCCGCCGTTTTTACTTTTTTTATATGCCTATTTTTCCTTTCAATTTTTAAATTTTTAGTTTTTGCTTTCCGCCGTTTTTTGGTAGTCTCGCCAGACCCTTGCCACGCCAAGCATTTAATTTCGTGCCACGACACACCCAAACTTGGCGTATCTCAAACGCGCTATTTCGCATAAGAGCGGTATAGGCGAAGTGCTATGCAGGCAGGTGAATTACTAACGATTTTTATGACAAAAAGTTTAAAGAATACACTGAAAAGCAGGCCAAGCTAATGACGGAAATAAGCAAGCACGATAAAGCCGACAAGCAGTATTATATTACGGCAAACACTATATTAAATTTAGCTAAACGGGCTCGTGAAATATTTGAAAATTCTGAAGTTGCTGAAAAAAGGCAATTTTTGAATTACCTGCTTCAGAACTGCCAATTAAAAGACAAAAATCTCTCATATAAGCTAAAAACACCGTTTGATACGGTGCTTTCAGCGTCTAAGTGTTCTAATTTGCTCCCGGGGTCGGATTCGAACCGACGACCAATTGGTTAACAGCCAACTGCGCTACCGCTGCGCTACCCGGGAAATATTAAATTTTAAAAACTCTTTGCCACAACCACTTTTTAAATATTTTTCTTTTTTTCTTGCATTTATTCTATCTTCCATTTTTTCTAAATAAATAATAGTCCATGGTCGATAATGTTTGGTAGATTGAGTATTACCTGCGTTATGCTCTTGAAGCCTCCTATTTATGTTATTGGTCATCCCAACATAGATACGACCATCAACTTTACTCTTTATGGCATAAATAAAATAAATTTTATCCATTATACAAAGTATACGAAAATCCCGCTGCGCCTTGCCTGCCGGCAGGCAGGTACCCGGGAAAATATTCAATTAGCAATTAGCAATTAACAATTACGAATTATCAATTGAGTTAATAAGCAGACACCTCAATTATCATAGCCAAAATTTAGTTACCAGTCAATACCATTTTGCTATTTGCTCTCTGCAGCGGATTATGTTAAAATTATGGCAAAGTATATTTAATAATTAAGTAAAAGTATGAAGGATTTTTTTCGGTCTATTGACCGTCAATTCAACGGTTTTATCATTAATTTAGCGGGCGGGGCAGTACTGCTACTATTTTTTGCGGTATTAGTCGTTTGGAGCGACTTTTTTCTGCGCTTGGTTTTTGGCTGTGCGCTGCTGATCGCCGCCTGGATTTCGTTTTATGCCGCTTTAAAACTATACCAAATCAAGCGGAAAATTAAGGATTTTATTCCCCGGATTAAGTAAAATATTTTTGTTAGTGAAAATTAGTTTATTTATTAGCGATGATTAGTGAGAGAACATTGCTATCACGAATTAACACTAATTAAGAGACAAATCTGTACGAATCACTAATCCATTTTTAATGTATGCCTAATCCAAATTTAATGGCTAAACCGGCGGCGGCTTTGACGCTGACCGAAGCGGTTAAAGATTTGTTCCGGGCTATCTATCAAGAGCAGCAAAAAGGCGGGGGCGAGGGAGATGACGCCGTGGCTAAAATTAAAGTCAATGAAATCATCAGCAAGATGTCTTTTTTTTATGAAAAAATCCGCAACGCGGTTGATTACAAAGACGACCACTTGCTGCGCAAAAACGCCATTGAACGAATTTTAAAGCGGCTGGTAATGATGGGGCATAACGAACCGGAAGAAATCGCCAAGACCCTGCTCGTGGAGTTGATTCGCGCCGGCTATTTAGGCAACGACAACGTGCCGGAAACGGCCGTTAACGAGGTAGCGGTAATTATTGAGCGTTTTGACAAACTGCGCAAGTTAATTTTAGCCGCCGGCAAAAAAGAGCGTCAAGAAATTGACGCGGTTAAAAAATGGACAGCCAATTTAGCCGCCACTAATTTGGAGGAGTTATTGGGAGACCATCGGGTGGACCAGGTAATGGGGCGGCACATGTTCGATATCATTAACGCTAATATCGTTGATAACGGCGCCAGCAAAGAATTCAGCCGCGACAAAAAAATTCAAATTTATATCGGCATTTACAGCAAGCTGTTCAAATACGACGATGCCATGCTGGAATACATGCTTTTTCATTATTTTAATCCCAAATGGAATGAGGCAACGGACGAAGACATCGCTTTGGTCGCCCAGCATTACCAGGAGTTGCGCGACGTCATCTATCAGCAATTACGCCACTATTTCCGCAAGCAGGTCGGCAAAGTCGTCCAGCGCTATACCATTTATTTTTCCATTCTCCAAGACGCCATTGCCGAAGACCCGGCCGCAACTTACGACAAGCTAAAAGAGCATCCGGACCAGTTTAAAAAATTAATCGCCAAAGTTTGCGAACGGCGCTATAAAGAGTCGCGCGCCCGCCTGCGCCGCGGCGCCATCCGCAGCATTATTTATATTTTTTTGACCAAAGCAATTTTGGTTTTTATTTTGGAAATTCCGGCGACGATGTTTTTGGGCGAAGAAGTTAAATACTATTCTTTAGTGATTAACGTATTATTCCCGCCGGCGCTCTTATTTTTAATCGCTCTAATGACGTCGGTGCCGGCGGACGACAATACCGCTCAAATCCAAACCGGCATTGAAGAGATAGTTTTTTCCCAAAAGCGGGAAAAGCATCCGGTTAAGCTGTCTTATCCGACCAAGCGCAAAGCGGCTACCAGCATTATTTTTGGTTTTTTCTATACCGTTACCTTTTTATTGTCGTTCGGCCTCGTGATTTGGGCGCTGGTGCAAATTGAATTTTCTCTCGTTAGCATCGTTATTTTTCTTTTCTTTTTGTCTTTAATCAGTTTCTTCGGCATCCGGTTAGGCCGTTTTGCCAAAGCTTATTCGGTGATTGAAACGCGGGAACGACTTTTTTCTTTTATCGCCAACTTTTTTTACGTGCCGATTGTGGCGATGGGAAAATGGCTGACGGAAACATTCTCCCAGATAAACGTTTTTATTTTCCTCTTGGATTTTATCATTGAGGCGCCGTTCAAAATTTTCGTGGAGATGTTTGAACAGTGGACCGCGTACGTGAAAGAGCGGAAAGAAGGCATCGTGGAATAAAAGTTTATAAAGTAAAAGTTATAAAGTTAAAAAGTAGAGACGCGTCATTGGCGCATCTATGATGTTATATGGTTAGTTTGTATGTTATCGCTACACCTATAGGGAATTTGGAAGATGTAACGTTAAGGGCATTGCGAATACTGCGCGAGGTTGATTTTATTTTGTGCGAAGACACGCGGGTAACGAAAAAATTATTGGTTAAATATGAGATAAAAACGCCGGCTATTTCTTATCACCAACATTCAGCCGCGCCCAAAGTGGAAAAGATAATTGAACTGTTAAAACAGGGTAAAAATTTGGCGCTCGTTACCGACGCCGGCACGCCGGGTATCTCTGACCCCGGCAATAAATTAATCGCCGAATTGACAGAAGTCAGCCGCGACCCATCCTTACAGGTAATCCCTGTCCCCGGCCCTTCCGCGCTTACCGCCGCCCTTTCCATTTCCGGTTTGCCCACGGACGAATTTTTATTTTTAGGGTTTTTGCCGCACAAAAAAGGGCGGCAGACGCTGGTGAAAAAAATTGTCGCCAGTGAACGAACCGTGGTTGTTTACGAATCCTGCCATCGCATCGTTAAATTTTTGCAGGAACTGATTGATAACCTGCCTCTCCGGCAGGCAGGCGGCGGCGCAAATTTAAACATAGTTGTTTGCCGCGAACTGACCAAAATGTTTGAGAGCGTTTACCGCGGTACGCCGTCGACAGTATTGGCAACTCTACAAAGCGACCAAAATAATTTAAAGGGGGAGTTTGTTATTGTGATTGGCAAGTAACCGTGTTATGCCGGCGTTATTAACATTTAGCTTAAATTTATGCCGCAGAATTTAGAGAAAAAAGTGGATAAAATTTTGGTGGAAGTTTTGTCTAACAGAGAAGATAAAAAGGATTTAAAAAGAGAAGTGGGAAATATGAGTAAAAAGATGGACCAAGTCTTGAATACGGTAGACAGCTTTGCCAAAAAAGTTGAAGTTGTTTAGACTGGACAAACATCCAATATCGCCGCGCACGACCGGTTTGAAACGCGCATCACGCGCGTTGAAAAGCATTTGGATTTAAAACTAGTTAGTTGAATTTTATCCCCACGCCTTTCTAGAATACTCCCAGGAAGGTGTGGGGATTTATTTGACATTTTATTGGTAAAAGAGGTAAAGTTAAAGCAAGTTCGCTTTAATTTTTTTGTTTTATGCCAAAAGAATTTGAATCTTTCAGAGTCGGCCAAAAAGCAATTTTAATTCGCGCTGACAAGTGTTTAATTGTAGAATGTTCTGATCGGTTAAATGTATGGGATCTGCCTGGCGGAAGAATAGATAAGGGCGAAGAAGGTGAAGCAGCGTTTCGGCGGGAAATTAAAGAGGAAATAGGCTTAGAGAATTTTGCAATTTTAGCTATTGCTGATTACGCGATAATGTATTGGCAGAACGATTTTCCTCTGTGTGGCGTTGTCAATTTAATTAAAAACGACGACGACGCCGTCACTTTAAGTTTTGAACACGCGAGTTACCGTTGGATTGCCGAAAATGAAGTTGATAAATTTCAATATATTTGGCCGCTGATGGCGCGGATGATAAAAAATGGATTTAAGTATCATAAACTACCGAAGTTGGAAAATAAATTGTAAGCGAGTTTTGACGGGATTGCTTCATCCCGCAATATTGCGGGACTCGCAATGACATATGAAAAATAAATTTTACATCACCACTCCAATTTACTATGTAAACGCTTCACCGCACATCGGCCATACTTATACGACCGTTGCCGCGGATGTGCTGGCGCGCTACCATCGCCAATTAGGCGATAAAACTTTCTTTTTGACCGGTACGGACGAACACGGCGCAAAAATCGCCGCCAAAGCGTCCGAAGCGGGGCAGGAGCCGCAGCAGTTCGTTGATTTAACCGCGCAGGAATTCCAGTCGGCTTGGAAAAGTTTAAACATCAGTCACGATAATTTCATCCGGACGACCGACCCCGAACACATCAAGGCCGTGCAAGCCGCTTTGCGGTTTATGTACGAGAAAGGAGATATTTATTTAGGCAATTACGCCGGGCTGTATTGCCGCGGTTGCGAGCAGTTTAAAAATGAAAAAGATTTAGTAAACGGCTTATGTCCGGACCATAAAATCGCGCCCGAGCAAATGAGCGAAGAAACTTATTTATTTAAGATGAGTAAATACGCGCGGGAGTTGCTCGTAAAAATTAGAAACGACGAAATAAAAATCAGGCCGGAGGGACGCAAGAACGAAGTCGTCAGTTTTATCGAAAAAGAAGGGCTGCAGGACGTTTCTTTCTCGCGTAAAAATGTTAAATGGGGCATTCCCTTGCCGTGGGATTCAAGCCATACTTCGTACGTTTGGGCGGACGCTTTTTTAAATTATTTGACCGGCTTGGGCTGGCAAGGCCCAAAAGATAAATGCCCGGAGATGTGGCCGGCGGAAGTACAATTAATGAGTAAAGACATTTTGCGCGTGCACGCGACCATTTGGCAGGCGATGCTATTGTCTTTAGGTTTACCGACTCCCAAAGAATTATTTATTCACGGATTTTTTTTGGTGGACGGGCAGAAGATGGGAAAATCTTTAGGTAATGTGATTGCGCCGCAAGATTTAATCACCCGCTACGGCGTTGACGGTACGCGCTATCTGCTAATGAGCGCGACTGCTTTTGGCAGCGACGGCGACGTCAGCTGGCAAAAATTTGACGATAAATACAACGCGGATTTAGCCAACGGCTTGGGAAATTTAGTGGCGCGCGTTTCCAACTTGTTAGAAAAAAATAATATTACTTTAAATATTAAAATCAGCGCTAGCGATTTTAAAAAAGATTACGCCGCCGCCATGCAGGAATTAAAATTAGACCGCGCTTTGGAGATATTGTGGCAAGTTCTGCGGCGGGCGGATGAAACTTTGAGCGCGCGCAAACCGTGGGAGTTGGCTGATAAAGAAGAAATAAAAAAAATATTAGAGCCAGTCGCCCAAGATATTTTAAACGTAGCGGAGTTACTGCAGCCCTTTATGCCGGAAACGGTCGCCAAAGTAATCAAGCAATTCAGCGAGCCAAAAATTAAGAAAGGCGAGGGATTGTTCCCGAGAGTTTAATGAATTTTAAATTCGTCATCAAAAACAGTTCGGAATTTATCCGGGCTGTTTTGCTTTTACAGTAATGTGACGATAGCCCATGTTCACTATTCACTGCCGCAAAAATATAGTATAATAATTACATATGGACTTAGCAATATTATCCGGCATAAATTTATTTGACGCGGTGTTAATCGTGTTGGTTTTAGCCGCGGCCGTGTACGGATTTTGGAAAGGCATTATCCGCATGATCGGGAACTTGGTGGGGGTGCTAATCGGCATTTGGGTAGCGGGGAACTATTTTCTGCTCTTTTACGACTGGACGCAGTCGTTATACTTAGGCAATGCCAATGTCGGCAAAGCCGTCAGTTTTCTCTTGCTACTCGCCGTCACGCGCAAATTGGTTTCGCTGGCGGTCGTGTTGTTAGACCGTTTTTTAAATTTTATCAGCATCATCCCGTTTTTTTGGACGATTAACAGAATCGCCGGCGCGGCAGTCGGTTTTTTAACGGCTAGCATTTTTTTAGGCATCGCCGTTTATTTTTTAAGCCGCTACTCCATCGGCTTTGGTTTTGATAAGCTGCTCGTCAGTTCAAAGGTCGCGAAGCTCTTGCTTCGTTTCGGCGAATTTTTTTCGCCGCTGTTGCCGGAAATTTTACGGCAACTGCATTCTCTTATTTAAGCAATTGACTATTTTATTAATCCTTATATAATTGGTTGATAATTAAACAACCTTATTTTTTTATGATTTTTGGGAGTCAAATGCAAAAAAGCACCTGGTTAGGGGCGGGAGCGATAATAGTCGCCGTTTTGCTTTGGAGCATGGACGGCGTTATCATCCGGCCGAAACTTTACACTTTGTCGGCAGGCTTGGTGGTTTTTTTAGAACACGCTTTTGATTTTATCGTGCTGGCGCCTTTCATTTGGCTGGGCTGGCGGCGGATTAAGAATTTAACCACCAAAGATTGGGGCTCGCTGCTTTGGATTTGCGTTTTCGGCGGTTTGATCGGCACCATCATGATTACCAAAGCTTTTTTTGCCGCAGTTAACGGCGAAGTTACTTTTGCCACGGTTATTCTTTTGCAGAAACTGCAGCCCATTTTTGCCTTAGTGTTGGCGCGCCTGCTGCTGGGGGAAAAATTAGCCGCTAAATTCTACGGCTGGGCGATAGTAGCCATTGGCGCGGCTTACGCGCTTGCCTTTGGGCAGAGCGGAATAAACTGGAGCGATGTTTTGGTCCAGAATCGCGCGACTTTGTTTGCGCTGCTAGCGGCTTTTTCTTTCGGCTCTTCAACGGTTTTTGGCAAACGAATCGTCAACCATCTGGACTTCCGCTCGGTGGCGGCCTTGCGTTTCGGCATTACCGCCATCCTTGCTTTAATTCTTATTTTGATTAACGACGATATCTGGCTGGTAAACGCGGTTTCTCCTCTGCAGTGGCGGCTTTTCGGCATCATTGTAGTAACTTCGGGAGCGACCGCTCTGTTTATTTACTATTATGGTTTGCGGCGCGTAACCGCTTCGGCGGCTACCATCTGCGAGCTGTTTTGGCCGGTATCCGCCGTAGCGCTTGATTACTTTATTAACCGTAACACCTTGACGCCGTTGCAGATTGCGGCTGGCAGCGTACTGCTGCTCGCGGTGGTATTAGCGACTAAAGAGGCCCGTCCGGGACCGATAAAATTTTCCGCCACCACCATTCCCGGGCGCGGCACCGGCCGGGTTTTGGGGTTTGCGACGGCTAACTTGGATAAAGTCACTTTAGACATGGAGCACGGCGTGTATTTAGTCAGCGCTCGTTTTAGCGGGCAAACTTATCGCGGGCTGCTGCATTTTGGCTACCGCGAAACCTTTGATTTGGGCCCGTCGCTGGAATTATATCTCATTGATTTCGTCGGTAATTTGTACGGCGTTACGATTGAAGTTGAAGTGATAAGGCGCATTCGGGACGTAAAAAAATTCCCCAACGCGGAGGCGCTGCAGCATCAAATCAGGCAAGACTTGAAAGAACTGGAAAAAGTACAATAAAAATTACCCCAAAATTCAAATTTGGATTTTGACATTATGAAAGTTATTAAAATAGATAATAATAAAATAAGCGCTCAAATTATTGCTAAAATCACACGTGCTTTAAAACAAGGCGAAGTTGTTGTCTATCCCACCGAAACATTCTACGGCCTTGGCTGCGACGCGACGAACGCGCAGGCGGTAGCAAAAATTTTTAAAATCAAAGGGCGGCAGCGTAATAAAGCGCTGCCTTTTTTGGTTTCCGATATTAAGATGGCGCGCAAATATTTGCGATTTAACCGTCAAGCTAAAATGCTCGCCGCCAAATTTTGGCCTGGCCCGCTTTCTTTGGTTTTGGATTTTAACGCCAACGGCAGAAAAATTTTTAAAAAGTCAATCAATCAAAAAAGTTTTGACGCCGGCGCGAGAATTTCCAGCAATAAAATTGCCGCCTTGCTAGTTAAAAAATTGGGCAAACCGCTTATTTCCACCTCGGCTAATTTGTCCGGCTGGCCGGCGGCAAGCGAGGCTAAAACAGTAATAAAATATTGGCAGCGCCGGAAGTTTAAACCGGATGTTATTATTGACGCCGGAAAGCTGCCGCCCTCGCTCGGCTCAACTTTAGTGGATGCGCGGAGCGGAAAAATTATCATATTACGTAAGGGGGATTTAGAGTCGATTATTAAAGAAGGAAAATAGTTGTTTGGACGTTGGAAATTAGTTATGGAAAAAAGAAACTGGAAATTAGCGCGCCCGGTTTGTTAGCAACTTGCTGTTTTCTGTTTTCCAATTTCTATTACTAATTTCCATTTTCTACGTAACAAATTTTTTAAGCATATTTAAGTTTAATCTTTATGACTGACGGGTTGCAATTAGTGGACACGCACTGTCATCTTAATTTTGGCGCTTTTAAAGACGACAGCGACGCGGTTATCCGCCGCGCTTTAGACGCGCGCACGGAAATGATAATTGTCGGGGCGGAACATAAAAGTTCTAAGAGGGCGATAACCATTGCCACTCGTTACGACCGGGGCGTGTACGCGGCGGTTGGTTTGCATCCGGTGCATTTGCAGGAAACGGAGTTTAAAGAAGAGGGGACTAAAGTAATAACTAAAGCCGAGAGCTTTGACCGCGATTTTTATGAACAATTGGCAATATCGCCCAAAGTAGTGGCGATTGGCGAAATCGGCTTAGATTATTATTACCTTTCCCAAGAAAATGCGGAGGCGCAAAAAAAGTTGCAGCAGGAAACCTTGCGGCAACAACTGCGGTTGGCTTATGATTTAGATAAGCCGGCGATTATCCATTGCCGCGAAGCGCACGATGATTTATTGCCGCTGTTAGATAATTTCTGCCGCGCGCATCGGGTGGCTAAAGAAAAATTGCGCGGCGTACTGCATTGTTTTTCCGGCAATTGGGATTTAGCCTGGCAGTATTTTGCTTTGGGGTTTTTAATTTCTTTTACCGGTTTGATTACTTTCAACGACTCTTGGGACGAATTGATCCGCAAATGCCCGCTGGATAAATTAATGATTGAAACCGACAGCCCGTTTATGTCGCCCGCGCCTTTCCGGGGGCAGAGAAATGAGCCGGCGCGCGTAGTGGAAGCGGCAAAAAAGATTGCCGAGTTAAAAAATATTAAATTAGAGAGCGTGGCGCAGGCGACAAGTGAAAACGCAAGCAATTTATTTAAAATTTGAGTAAAATAAAAGACGCGTTTCCAGTAAACAATAGTCCAGGCCCGCTGACTATTTTTTACTTTCCACGCGCCTTAAAAATGAGCGATAGATAGGATCTGGCGGGGTTCGAACCCGCGACTTCCTTCGTGCAAAGAAGGCGCTCTCCCAGCTGAGCTACAGACCCAATGTCGCTTATATTAAATTGTTAATAAAAAATTGTCAATTAGGAATTTGATTTATTTTTAGCGCGCCACATAATTATCCACTTGTCAATTGACCCGATCTTATTTTTAATCTATAATTTTAAGCGAAAGTATTGCGGAAAACATGCGTTCCCGCGGCTCAACGCGGTATTTTGTTTTCACTAACAAATTAGCATGGAAAACGATAACAAAGAGCCAGCCAAGAAAGTGGAAGCGCCGTGGTGGCAGCCGGCGCTATTAATGTTTTCGCGGTTGTCCGGCTGGATAATAGGCCCGATAATTTTAGCCATCTTTTTAGGCAAATGGCTGGACAAGCGCTATGATACCGAACCGTGGCTGTTTTTAGTTTCTATCGGCGCCGCCTTTCTAATTTCTATCGTTGGTTTGGTAAAGGACGCGATGAAGGAGATAGAGAAGT
>MFFV01000012.1 GCA_001777995.1 Candidatus Falkowbacteria bacterium RIFCSPLOWO2_02_FULL_45_15
TTCGTCCCGCAATACCGCGGGACTCGCAATGACATTGTTATATGCTTACTAAACAACAAATTTTAGACGATTTTACCAAAGCGTTAAAAAATAAAGACGAGGTGAAAAAACGAACTCTGGAATCTATTAAGTCGGAGATTTTAGTGTTTGAAAAAGCCAAAGCAGGCAACGAAGCTACCGCGGAGAAGATAGGGGAAATTTTAAAGAGTATGGCGAAAAAAAGGCGGGAGGCGATTGAAGCTTACGAGGCGGCAGGGCGGGCGGAATTAGCCGCTAAAGAAAAAGAAGAGTTAGCGGTGATTGAATCTTATCTGCCGGAACAAATGGGCGAAGAGCAGATTAAAAAGGCAGTGCGTAAAATTGTTGCTGAACAGGGGTTGACTAAAGCGGATTTTGGCAAAGCAATGGGAATAGTCATGGGGCAACTCAAAGGCAAAGCCGATGGCACGGTAGCGAGTAAAATTTTGCAAGAAATTTTAGAGTAATAATTAAAAATTAAAATTTAAATTAAAAAGAAGGGTAAAATTTTATTTACCCTTCTTTTTTTATAAGACTTGTATATCTTATCGCTTTGCTCAAGTTAAACTATCTAGTGGCTCCAGAGTAAGCAATGGCGCGAACCGCGTCCCAGTTAGTGGCCGTAGTCGGATTTTTGCCGTAAATCGCTTTAAAGCTTTTGATAGCCACTTTTTCCGAGTTTAGATTTCTATCCGCTGGTCGTAATCCGTAAGCCATAACCGTTACCGCCGCATCGTCATGAGAATTAGTTCTATTCGGATCGCGCTTATAGATGGTCTTAAAAGAAACTGTCGCTCGGTCTTCAGACGTTTGGCTGCGTTCGGTCGGCCAACGGCCATTGCCGATTTTAATAGTATCAGACCACTCGGTTTCGTTACTCGGCACTTTACCAAAAGCTGCTTTGTAGGAATTGACCACACCAGCCCGTTCGCCTGCGCCTAACACTTTAGTTGTGGGCGTGCCATAGGTCACGAAGGTATTAATCGCCTCTTTGACTTCGTTCGTAACATTACTTAAACCCTTAACCAAAGCAGAGGTGTATTTGCTGTTGGAGCTTGTTTCCGCCGTTTGGTTTCTAACGGCGCCAATAATCGCCAATACATCTTCTACTTTACTCATCGCTACGGTAGTAGCTTCATTTAGTATCTGCTGAATTTTCTGGCTGGCTGATGCCGGGGTTGCGGGCGTGGCCGGAGTAGCTGGTGTAACCGTAGGCGTGGCCGGAGTAGCTGGGGTTGCGGGCGTTGCGGATGTGCCGCCTCCGCCTCCGCCAGTGCTACCGCCACCGCCACTTTGGCAGGAATTGACTGAAAGCTCTAATTTGTATGTTCCGGCAGTGGTGGGAAAGGTCAAGTAAGTTGTACCCGGCGTAGTGTTATCCTGGCAACCCTTTTGCTCATCGCCTATAAAAGAGCGTAGAGACGCAACAGAGCTATTTGAGGCTGATACCTTGAAAGTACCCGGGTTGATTACTGTTACCAAGCCATTACTGAAAGACCATGTTTCCGCGGTTGAAGTGTCGAGTATTACTATACTGGTAGTTGAGCCGCTAAAAGTAACATCACTGACCGTAATATTAGCACCGGCGGTAAAATCAGTCGTCGCCGCTATTACCGGCGAGAGCGCAAACAAAGGGGAGAGGAGCAATAAGATAGACATCAGTATCGCAGTAATTTTTTTCATAACTTTATAAATTTAAGTTATTTATCTTATTGCCGCACTTAGAAGCAGCTGGTTGAAGAGGTGGCAAACGGCTGTCGGTTGGGCGCGCTGTCGCTCAAATAAACGAAAACGTTTTCGCCGTTTTCTTGTCCCGCATACCAACAAAGTCGTCCCGTGGAGATAGTTGAGGTTGCCGCGCTCGTGCCCGCCAAGCCCGCGCCAACGGATAATTGGCCAAATAGCGTAGATGAAGCTACGCCTACTTTGTTGTTAGTTTGATCACCTACCAAAGTACTAGTATCAAACAACAGATTGCCGATGGAGTTTACCTCTAATAGGGTGGTGCTGGAACCGATAACCAGCGCGGATTTAGCCGCTTCTGCGTTGATGGAGAATTGACCATAAGGCGTGCTGGAACCGATACCTATCTTTTCTGCCGAAACATCAGCAAACAGTAAATGAGTGTTAGTCGTGCCGTCCCAGCGCAAGTCCGCCGAATCGCCTAAACTCTCGTTGCCAAGCAATACGCCTAAAGTGTTAACTCGCAGATAAGTGGCGGTAGACGAACCGATAACAAAGGCGTTGTCGCCGGTGTTAGTGTCAATAGAGAGCGTTGCCCAGGGAGTGCTTGAACCAACGCCTACTCTGTTAGTAGAAATATCAACAAATAGATCGTCAGTATCAATCGTTAAATCATCGGAAAGGGTCGTCGCTCCGGTAACAGCCAGTGTGCTGGTAAGCGTCACCACTCCGGTAGCATCAATCGTAGTAGCATCAATCGTACCGGTAGAAATATTATTATTGATAGTGGTGGACGCCAAGACTATGCCTGCGGTAGCAAGGGTGGTTACAAGGGTCGCCGTAATCACCTGTAATATAATTCGCGATTTAATGAATCTTTTCATAAGACTTAATTTTATTATGATACTTAAAATTAATAATTAGGCCTAAAGAATTATTAATTTTTCGTACGATAAAAATTAATTGTAATTAATTTATTTTGCAGGCCTCTTAAATTTAAGAAGCCGAGTTCGACCTTTAATGTTTTTATTTAAGACCTTTTTAAATTAAATAAACAAAAAAACCAGTTATTCCAAAATAAAAATAACTAGTTTTTATCAACAAAATAAAACGCCGTTCTTCCCGTGTCCGCTTTGGTACGGCCAAATTGTTTAGCCGTGATTTTATTAACTGTATTAAGTGTATTAAGCATGGGGATATTCTTAATGTGCTTTTTAGTATACAATATTTTAACAAAAAAAGCTATCTTGTGGATAACTTTAGTCATTAAAACATAAAAGCATAAAAACATTAAAACAAAAATACAAATAAATGCTCTTGTGTTTTAATGCTCTTGTGTTTTAATGCTCTTGTGTTTTAATGCTTTAATGCCAACGAACTCTTCTTTCCATTCTTTCACGAATTTACCTATGCCATCCCGCCCCAATTTATTTTTTAAACGCGGGCTCTGATGCGCCCACCCGAGCAAAGAACCCATCTCCAAACTATAGCGATTACCTTCTATCAGATAGAGAACTTCTTTAGTTTTAATGGCTCGTCGGATAGTTTTTTGCTCCACGCCTAATAATTTAGCCGCTTGCGTTACCGACAACCATAATTTATTAGAAATAGGCAGGTCTTTTTCTTTTATTTTCATTTTTATTTATTATTGAAAGTCTACAAATTTGTGGACTTTAAATAAAAAGACATAAATTATTGATTGTCCAGATTTTATTAGACTTTAAAATAAATAATATTATCTTCTTTTGTCAATAGTCCAGATTTTTATGGACTTATCTTTAATTATTTTCTCATATTATTATTTTTTTTGCAAATTTTAAACATAATGGATCTCGGGCACGGAACTTACTTTAAGGATTAAAAGTAGAATTAAGCTATGCCGTAAACAGCGTATACATATAGAAAACTCAATTATTTGACTCCAATTTATTTTTATCTTATAATCAAAGTAAAGATACCTTTTAGCGAATATTCGCTATTTTTTATATTATTTAATAAATATACCCATATTATTGCTGTAACATTTTTATCTTTTTTACGTATAATATGTTAAAATCAGGCAGTTTACAGGAAAAAATTTTAGTGGGAAGGTTGAAATTAAAAGACAAAGAAGCTTTTTCCCATCTTTATGATTTTTATTTGGATAAAATATACCGCTTTATCTATTTTAAAGTAACCAGCGTTTCCGAAGCGGAAGATTTAACCTCGCAAACTTTTTTAAAAATTTGGCAATTAGCTTTAGAGGGGAAAATAAAGGTAAACGAATCATTCCAGTCGTTGTTGTATAAAGTGGCGCGTAATTTGGTGATTGATTATTATCGCAGTTCTAACCGAGAAAAAAATAAAATATCGCTAGAGGAAGCTACTCACATTGCCGAGGCCGACGCCCATTTAGACCAAGCGGCGGACGTTAAAATAGAAATGGAAATAATCGGGCGCAGATTAAAAAAATTAAAAAGCGAATACCAAGAAATTATTATCTTACACTTCATCAACGAGCTAACCATTAAAGAAATAGCCAACATTTTAGAAAAGAAACGAGGCAACATCAGAGTAACGTTGCATCGAGCGTTGAAAGCTTTAAGAGACGCGCAATAATTTTCCGCGACAAAATGGAAAAAGACATTATCACGCAGCTGCAAAGCTTGCGCACAATTAAGCCCAAAGAGAGCTGGCGGCTCGCCCAAAAAGAAATTCTCTTGCGTCAGATTTCCTCTGCCGCGCAGGAGATAGGAGCGAGGCGATATTTTTGGTTTTATCTAAAAGAGGTTATCCAGCATGAAGCGGCGCTTATTGGCCAGCCAATTGTTGGAGTTGCGGTGTTAATTTTGTTAATGGTTGGCGGAGGCGTATTCAGCATCAGCGCCGCTTCGGGAGCGACGCCGGGCAGCTTTCTTTATACGGTTAAATTGGTAAGCGAAAAAACGAGATTTGCTCTAGCCATCAATTCGGAAGATAAAGCAAGATTAAACGTTAAATTTGCCGAGCGCCGCGCCGAAGAAATAAAAGGTTTAGCGGATAAGGACGCGCATATCATACTTAATGAAGTAGCCGACGACTTAAAAGAAGAAATTTTTTCCGCCCAGGAACAACTGAAACAGGTGGAAGTTAATAATCCCGGCACCGCCGTTGATTTAGCTAAGGACATTGAAAACAAAACGACCGTTTTGCGGCAAAAGCTGCAGGAAACAAAAGAAGTGCTGGCTAAAAGCGGCAGTTCGGCTAACAGCAAAATCAATGAAGCGATTCGCAGCGTGGATGAAGCGGGTTTAAGCGCTTTAGGCACCATCGTTAAATCTGCCGGAAAAAATAATACCGTGAATAAAAAAGAATTAAGCCAGAGAGTGGCGTCAAAATTAAACATAACTAAACGAAAAATTACCGAGGTTCAGGAAGACGTTAATAAAGTATTCAGCGCCGGCTTCAGCCGCAGCGAGAGCGGGTTGCAGATATACCAAGCTCCCAATAACGTTACTGACATAGAGACTAAGAAAAAAGCCGAAGCCAAAACTAAAGAAGCAAGCAAAATAATTATCGAGGCAGAACAGTTGCTGGATGACAATAATTATCAAGAGGCAGTTAATAAGATAACGGCGAGCGAGCAGATATTAAATGAGGCCGCACAGGCGGTTGTTCAAAAAATTATTGAACAGTCGGACGAAACAATCAGCAGTACCACCCCTCAAGTCAAAGGAGCAATTGATCAGCTGGGCGATGGGGAAGAATCAGCCGAGAGCGCGTCAACTACTATCGGCAACTAACAATAAGTATTTTTTGTTATAGTTAAGACATATAGTAAGACAACCCTTTTTCTATCTTGGTTGCGAAAAGCAAGCCATTAAAAGTAAAACATAATAACTAGAAAAAGGACGTGTTCCTATATGGGGCAGGCTTTAGAAAAAAAGGTCGACTATATTATAAATTTATAATATGGCTAGAGTCTTTATTAAGCGCCTTTATAAATATTTTCGATTTGTCGCATTCTTGCTCAACTTATCAGTCAAGCAGTAAAAATCAACAAGCTTTCCCCCCACACTTACTCCCCAACTTTTTGGGAGCAGGGGGAAATAAATTTCCACTCTCTGCATTCTTACTGCCGCCCATGCGCGGTTGGGTGTAGGTGTGGGGGGGATGGGATTCCGGTTGATTTTTATTTAATCAAAGACGAAAAGTTAACGGGAAAAACGGCAAATTTATAAATTTATAAAAGCGCAACTTAAGAAAGGAATAATTTACGTATGAGTAAATTACGAAAAATTTTTACTATCAGCGTCATGCTGATGACGATTTTGTCCATGAGCGTAGTCGTAGCGCCGCAAGCGCAAGCAGCGGCGAGCGCCGGCGACCTCATTAAAATGTCAGGATTGTCTTCAGTCTATTATTTGGCTGCTGACGGTAAACGTTATGTTTTCCCTAATGAGACTAGTTATTTTTCCTGGTACAGTGATTTTTCTAGCGTCGTAACCGTTTCCCAGTCCGAACTGGAAAGTTACCCGTTAGGCAAAAATATCACCATGCGGCCAGGTACTAAATTAGTTAAGATTACCACCGACCCCAAGGTATACGCCGTAGAAACGAATGGCTCCTTAGTTTGGGTGCCGAGTGAAACGGTTGCTAACACCTTATATGGCACTAACTGGGCCAGGAGAATAGTTGACGTTCCGGACGCTTTCTTCACTAATTACACGATTGCTACCGGTAAACAGGTAAGCGCAACCGCTTATCCAACGGGGAGTTTGGTAAAGTTTAGCGGCTCTACTGATGTCTATTATATCGCGAGCGACGGCAAAGCGCAGAAAGTGGAAAGCGCGGCTATGAGCGCCAACCGCTTTAAGACTGCTGATGTCATTACTGCTCCGGCTTCCGTTACGATGCCAGCCGCAGGTACGGCTATTGCCAGCGCGGTCGCTACTTTAATCGATACCTCTTCTGGCGCGGGCGGAACGGCGGCGGTAGCTACCGGTTCGGGCGTATCAGTGGCTTTGGCCTCTGACACTCCAGCCGCGGCTACGGTCGTTACCGACACGGCTGACGGCGCCCAATCAATGATTCCGGCGTTTCGGCTTAACTTTACCGCGGCGGCTGACGGCGATGTGGCCGTTAAGACCGTTAAAATCACCCGTGGCGGCATTTCGGCCGACACCGATGTGGTAAATATGTATTTACTGGATGGTTCAACGGTCGTTGCCTCTAGCCCGTCAATTTCCACGAAAGTCTTTACCTTTACGAATTCGGCAGGGATATTTACCGTTACGCGCGGCACTACTAAAGCAATAGACGTTAAATTTGACCTGAAAGGTAACGCCACTGCCGGCATCACCATTAATTTCGCAGTTGCATCAGCTTCTGATGTTACTACCGGCGGTGCGGCGGTTTCAGGGGCATTCCCAATAACCGGTAACACCTTTACTTCCGCGAGCGTGACCGACTTAGGTAAATTAACCATTACCAACGTCTCTCCGACCGCGGCCGGTAACGTTGACCCACAGGACAACTATGAAATTTGGCGCTTCACTGCGGCCGGCTCTTCCCAAGATGTTGAACTGCGCAAGATGATCTTTACGATTGTCGGCTCGGTCAACGTCGGCGACCTGAAAAACTTCGGTCTCTGGGACGGCGGCACGCAAATCGGCAGCACGGTAGCGGACATGTCTTCCAGTAAGACAATCATCCTAGACCTGTCTTCAGCTCCGTACACTATTGTCAAAGGCGTGACCAAGACCTTGAGCTTAAAAGCCAATATCGTATCCGGCACGACCAGAACTTTCCGCGCTTCCATTCAGAACGGCAGCGACCTAAGCATTTATGACAAAGGTTACGGCGTATTACTGCGTCATAACGGCGCGGACAGCTTCACGGTATTACAGCCGGTTGATGCCACTCCGGCGGCAGTCAGCTACACCATTAACTCTGGCAGCTTAACGATGTCTATCGCCCAGGATTCTCCGAGCGGCAACATCGCTTCTTCCACGACCAACATTACGTTGCTAAAAGTCAACATAAAAGCATCCGGCGAAGACGTTAAGATTACCAGCTTAACCGTCAACTGCAATGATTCCACCACTGCTAAAACCATTAAGAACCTCAAAGTTCTTTGGGATGGTTCGCAGGTAGGTTCAGCCATCACTACTTCAGGGGCTTGCGATAACGCTACCAATAACGATTATACTTTTGGCAGCACGGTTATCGCTCGCGCCGGCCAGACTCATGTTTTGAGTGTGGCGGCTGATATCACCGGCACGACTACTTCCGGAGAAACTCTGGCGGCCAATATGGAAGTTGGCTCCAGCAATGCCCAAGGGCTGACCTCATTAACGACCTTGAGCACCACCGCGATTACCGGCCGCACCTTAACGATTGCCTCCGGCGTCCTGACAGTGGTGAAGAACTCAAGTTTCGGTGACGGCAACTCGTCTACGCCAACC
>MFFV01000013.1:0-2616 GCA_001777995.1 Candidatus Falkowbacteria bacterium RIFCSPLOWO2_02_FULL_45_15
TGGCGAGTTGCTTAACGAGCAAATTACTAATTAACTCGCTCTAAACTCTTTAATCCATAAAGCCACTATTAATAGCGGCTTTATTTTTTGTGCAAAACCTGTTGCTAAATCCAGCTTGCTTTTTGCTACCGCTCTCTATACAATAAAACCATGCCGGAAAATAACGAAATAATCTCTAAACTCCCTCCTCAAAACCTGGAAGCGGAAATCGCGCTGCTGGGCGCTTTGATGATTGATAAAGACGCCATTATCAAAGTAGCCGATATCATCAACGAGGAAGACTTCTATAAAGAGGCCCACGGCAAAATTTACGCGGCCATGCGTGAATTGTTCGCGCGCAACGAGCCGATTGATATTTTAAGTTTGTCTAACCGCTTGGAAGAAAAAAAGCAGCTAGAAATCGTTGGCGGCCGCTCTTATTTGGCAAAATTATCCGCCTCCGTCGCCACCGCCTCCCATGTGGTAAATTACGCTAACATCATACAGCGCAAAGCGACTTTGCGGCGGTTGCTGCATGTTGCCGCGGAAATTTCCGAAGATTCTTTTCAGGAAGAAGACAATGTTGACGATATCTTAGACAAAGCCGAGCAAAAATTATTTAACGTTTCGCAAAGATATTTGCGCAACGTCTTTTTGCCGATTGACACCTTATTGGCCGAAGCCTTTGAACGGATTGATGAATTGCATAAGCAAAGCGGCAAACTGCGCGGCATTCCGACCGGATTTCCCAATTTAGACAACTTGCTCGCCGGCCTGCAGAAGTCGGACTTGATTGTTTTGGCTGCCCGGCCGAGCGTAGGCAAAACGAGCTTAGCGCTGGATATGGCGCGGCAAGTGGCGACTAAATCCAAAGTGCCGGTGGGAATTTTCAGCTTAGAAATGAGCAAAGAGCAGCTCGTAGACCGGATGCTTTGCGCTGAAGCCGGCGTGGGCTTATGGAAAATGCGCACCGGCAAACTCTCGGACCGCGCCGAAGACGATGATTTTTCCCGCATTGGGCACGCGATGGGAACCTTGTCCGAAGCGCCGATTTTTATTGACGACTCCGCCAGCTTAAACATTATGGAAATTAAAACTAAAGTGCGCCGCTTGCAGCTGGAAAAGGGGCTGGGGCTGGTGGTGGTGGATTACCTGCAACTGATGGAAGGCCGCGGCAAGTACCAGGACAACCGCGTGCAGGAAGTATCCGAAATTACCCGCGCCCTAAAAATCATTGCCCGCGAACTAAACATTCCGGTGATAGCGCTCTCGCAACTTTCGCGCGTCGTGGAGCAGAGCCGACCGGCCATTCCGAAATTATCGCATCTGCGCGAATCCGGCTCGATTGAACAGGACGCCGATGTGGTAATGTTCATTTACCGTAAAGCTTCCGATAGAAACTACCGGGAAGAAGACATCCCCCAGCAGGAGCGGCATATCGCCGAAATCCACATTGCCAAACACCGCAACGGCCCGACCGGCGCCGTGAAATTATTCTTTGATGAAAATACGGTTAGTTTCAAAAATTTAGAGAAAGATAAGTTGGAAGCACCGCCACAATTTTAGGATTATGTCATTCCCGCGAAAGCCATGCCTACCCTGCCTACCGGCAGGCAGGCGGCAGGCAGGCGGGAATCCCATATTTTTACAAATTAACTAATAGATTCCCGCTTTCGCGGGAATGACAAAAAAATATGTTTTCCAAATTAAAACAAATCCGCGACCTCCGTTCGCGCGCCAAGCAAATGCAAAACCTTCTTTCCGGAGAATCCGCCACGGCGGAGCGCAGCGGCATTAAAATAACTATGGACGGGAATATGAATATTACCGCTTTAACCATTGCCGAAGGCGTGCCCCGAGAAACTTTGGAACGGGAACTGCCGCGCGTTATTAACGAAGTGATTAAAGACATCCAGCGCATTATGGCGCGCAAGATGCAGGAATCTGGCGGCATCCCTGGATTCAATTAACAATTATCAATTAACAATTACGAATTGTATGAAAAAAAATGTGATTGTTATAAAAAGCTATGCTTTTGCTTTAAGAATTGTTAATTTATATAAATATTTATTGGCAGAAAAAAATGAATACGTATTATCAAAACAAATTTTAAGAAGCGGAACAGCTATCGGAGCTAATGTAGAAGAAGCAATTGGTGGGCAATTAGGTAAAGATTTTATTTCAAAATTAGCTATTGCTTACTAAAGAAGCGCGTGAAACGCGCTATTGGATTAATTTATTGCGCGATGCTAAGTATCTACAACCTAACTTTACTGAATCGCTTTTAACTGACTGCGAAGAAATCTGTAAAATTATTGGAAAAATACAAATAACAATGAAGAATAAAAATTCGTAATTGATAATTGTATGAGAGTAATGGTTTTCGGCACGTTTGACGGCCTGCATCGGGGACATTTGTCGTATCTTAAACAAGCGCGGAAATACGGAGATTACCTGATAGCCATAGTCGCTTTAGATAAAAATGTTTTAAAGTTTAAGGGGCGCTTGCCCAAATTCTCCCAAACCGAACGGCTAAAAAAATTACGGGCGTGCGGCTTAGTTGATAGCGTCATTCTCGGCAATAAAAATATTTATAAAGTCTTAAAACAATACCGCCCTGACGTCGCCTGCCTTGGC
>MFFV01000013.1:2672-8096 GCA_001777995.1 Candidatus Falkowbacteria bacterium RIFCSPLOWO2_02_FULL_45_15
CGTCAGACTAAAAGCTTATAAGCCGGAAATTTATAAATCATCGTTACTGAATTCTGTCATTGCGATCCCGCAGTATTGCGGGAGAAGCAATCTCATAAAAAGTAGGCGTTGCGTTATTAACGGGATCGCCACGCTACGCTCGCGATGACAATAAAATCATGGAACTGCCACTTTCAATTAAAAATTTAATTGACGCTTTTTCCCAGCTTCCCACGGTCGGCCGCAAAACTGCCGAGCGTTTCGTTTTTTATTTATTGCAACAAGACCAAAAAACGTTAGATGATTTTTCCCTAGCGGTAAAAAATGTTAAGCAAAAAATAACTAAGTGCGAGGTTTGCGGCTGCGTCAGCGAAGCCAGCCCCTGCCCTATTTGCGCGGCTAGCCGGCGCGATCCAGCTACCATCTGCGTTGTCGGTAATACGCGCGATTTAATAACAATAGAAAATACCGCCGCTTACCAAGGGCGTTATCATGTCTTGGGCGGCTTAATTGATTCAATCAAAGCCGTTACTCCTGAACAATTAAACGTTAAAGGGTTAACCCGGCGCTTACCAGGTAAAGTGCGAGAAATAATTTTAGCCCTCTCCCCCACTTTTGAAGGAGAAGCCACTGCTTTATATCTAACCAAACTCCTAAAAAATTATAATTTAAAAATCACGCGCCTGGCGCGCGGTTTGCCGAGCGGCGCTGACCTGCAATACGCCGATGCCATCACCATCAAAAACGCTTTAGAAAATAGGAAATAAAAAACAAAGGAGGATAAACTGATGCTACTTATCAATAATTCCTATGGAGCTAAAAAGAAGAAAATTGATAAATGGGAGATGGTGGGAGTAATTATGTGCTGGATCTTTATAATCTTAGGTTTAGTGATGACTTGCGTAAAATTTATCGTAAAATTGCCGCGAGCATTAATACCAAAACACCATCCCCGCGAATGAGGATGGTGCTGTTTTTTTTTAAACAATTAGGCGATTTTATTAATTTTTATTTTAGTGAACGGCTGGCGATGGCCGATTTTGCGGCGGTAACGCACTTTACTTTTGAATTTTATCACCGTTATTTTTTTGCCTTTGCCCGTCTCAATAATGTCCGCGCTGACTTTTTCGCCCAAAGTGGGCTGTCCCAATTCAATAATTTCTCCGTTTGGCCCGGTGATTAACAACGTTTCCAACTTAATTTCTTTGCCTTGTTCCCCGTCTAACTTTTCCACCCGAATTACTTGCCCCTCCGCCACTTTGTACTGTTTGCCGCCGGTTTTAATAACTGCGATTATAGACATAACTTTTATTATTTAATGGTAACTTTATCATATTACACGCTCTTGCTTTCTTTGTCAATTCTGCGCGCCTTGGGTAAAAAAATTGAGGCGAAAGCTATCCCTACCATCAAGATAGCTAAAACGGCTAACGCTACTAATTTGCCGCGGCTCTGTAAAAATAACGCGGCACTGCCGAAAGCAGCCGCTAAAAAATAATAAAGCAGAACCGTCTGCCGCTGGCTTAAGCCGCTGGCTAATAAACGATGGTGCAGATGCAAACTGTCCGGCATGGTAAAAGGATTTTGGTTGCTAAGCAGGCGGCGGAGTATTGTCCAGGCGACGTCTAATATCGGAATACCCATTATCAGCAAGGCGATGGCGATTTTAGCGCCCGAGATGATAGCTAACACCCCGATGATGTAACCGACCAGCAAACTGCCGCTTTCCCCTAAAAATATTTTTGCCGGATAAAAATTAAAAAGTAAAAAACCGCCGCCAGCCGCCGCAAAAATTAACCCCATTAAACCCACGTCCGGCTGATAATACTTTGTGGTCATGGTAAACAAAAAAATAACCAAGCCGCTGATGACTCCCAGCCCGCTCACCAGCCCGTCAACGCCATCTAAAAGTTTGGTCGTGTACATCATTCCCATCAGCCAGGCGATAGTTAACGCCGCAGCGGTCAGGCCGCTAAAATAAAACAATCCTCCCCAAGGGTTCGTAATTTTCACGATGCCGATGCCGCCGCCAATTACCAATAAACACGCGAGTAAGGGAAAAACAATCTGCTGTTTGGGCGATAAATCAAAAATATCGTCTAAAGCGCCGCCGATTATAATTATTAACGCTCCCAGAAAAAAACTAATTAAATGCGCGGCCGTAAGGCCGCGCGCCAAAATATCAACGCGGTTCAAATAAAGGGCGAGAAAAAAACTAAAACCAATCGCTAATCCGCCCAGGAGCGGAACGGCTTTGTCGTGTATTTTACGGGAAGAATCAGGGTAGTCAACAACATTAAATTTTAACGCTAAATATTTTATTAATAACGTTGAAAATACAGAAATTAAAAAAATTATTAAAAAAATTTGAAACATAATGCTTGCTGTCATTCCCGCGAAAGCGGGAATCTCTCTTTATTTATTCTTAGATTCCCGCTTTCGCGGGAATGACGATACACAATATTTTTCAAAAACTCAATTATTCATCTCTTTCAAAATTTTCGTATATGGCACCCCCACTTCTCCGGCAATTACTTTAGCCGCCGCATCGGCATTGACGGTACGGTCAGCGGCGCTGGCATAGCTTTGGGCGACAATATTCAATAATCTCACTGCTTTTCCGGGCAGAGCCTCGCCACTGGGGTAATTTTTGGCTGCTTGCGCGGTTACTAAGAGCGCTTCGTAGTTAAAGGTGACTTTATATTCATGCTCAAACCGTACGGCGTTACTGGCCAACATTTGAATCAGCGCGCTATTGGTCGGCTCTGATAATTCTATGTTATGCGCGCCGGCTAATTTTTGATCAGCCGCAGCTAAAAGATAAAATTTGCCTCCGTATTTATTTAATATTATTTTCAGCTCTTCCGGGCCGTCAACTACTACTAAAATGCCGTTTGTTTTGGTTAACTCCTGTAAAATCACCAATAGTTTTTTCTCCCAATCAATCCCGCTGGCTTCGTTTTTAATCTTATTTAAATCCAGCCTTAATAACCGCCGGTTTTTTAAACAAGCCGGCACTTCATCCGCGGCAATTTGCTCCGCTAAATGATTGATTAAAGACTTTTTGCCGGCGCCGTTTTCCCCGGTTAAAATAATCTGGCGCTTTCCTTCGCTAAACGCCTTAAACAATTCTCCCAATTCCGCTTCGCGGTCAACAAAAATCGGCCGCCCGGCAGTTAACGGCTGCCGCGTTAAGTCAAGGCAGAAGTGGTTTAAGATCGGCGTCGCCACCGCCGTCGTCGTCATGGCTAGCTTTGATTGCCAGTTCGCCTTTTTGTTTTTTTGCCGATCAATCTCCCGACGGGCATAGCGGTCATTGAGTAAAAGCCATTGCGCCGAATGTTGGATTTGTTCCGGCCGTATTCCTAACTCCGCTAATGTCTCCCGCAGTAATCTGCCGGCGCTAATCAAGGGGCTGATTAAATCCGACATTTCAATGTAGTAGTGCCCGTTGTCTCGCGCCTGGACATACGACTCAATTAAAGCTTGCTTTAATTCTTTGCTTAAAATCGGCGTCGTATCTGGCCCGTCGTTTACGGGAAAAATTTTTTGCAGCGCCTGTTCCAATTTAGGGCCGATTTTACCTCGATAAACGCCCAGCCGAGCTAAAATCGCGCTGGCTTTCTTTAACTCAATGTTTTTGTTGTTCTCGCTATATTCACTGACAATCGTCAGCATCAGGTGCGCCGGAATTAGCTCCGGATGCCTGAACTGCGTCGCTAACGCGTAAGCTTTCTCAAGCAATTGCAGTAATTCGTAGCGGTAACGGCTGGCAACGTTAACTTTGGCAGGAAAAGATTTTAGCTCCCGCCAATTATTGGGAATTATTTGCGGCTGTTGGTTTAGCCACGCTTGTTGGCGATAGGTTAAAAGTTTAACCGGCGGGTGTTTTTCTTTCCGGCGCTGGAAGCGATACCAGCTGAAAAATAAAAGCAGTAAACCTAACCAAAAGTATAAAATTAAATTATCTTTCACACCCCAAAAACCGACTAACGCGCCAAAATAAACTTGGTAACCGGCCGCGGCCGCGTTCTGATACAGCCACCAGCCAAGCGACAGGATGCCGCCGGCGCCCAAAATTAAAAATATCGCGTCCAAGGCATAATCAAAAATAAGCTGGCTTTGGCGCACGATTATTTTTGCCGGCGCCAGATCATAGCCCCAGTATAAAAAATCGTTTTTGATAAAAGTGCCCAAACTAATGCCGCCGCAATTATTGCAGGTCAATTTATTTATTTTGCCGGTGCCGCCGCATTGCGGGCAGACGACGAATTGGGAAGAATAGTGAAACATTGAGATTTAAAATTATTTAACCGGTATCGCCTTCCCGACAATCCCTTCTTTGCCTACCAACCCGAAACGCGTGCCGTCTAAACTGCCGGCCGCCTGATTGCCTAAAATTAAATAGCCGTTGGGGGGGATTACTCCTTGATAATCGCTACTATAAAGTTCAAGCATTGCTTGCCGGCCTTCCGGCAGTTCATAGGTCTGCCCCGAAGAAGTTTTTACCGCTTGATTATTGATAATGATATTATAACCCCCTTGTTTATTTTTGGCTAAGCCAAAAGTATCTCCGGGCAGGCCGCGCGCGATTTTAATGATTGGCTCCGGCTGGCCGGAATAAGCGTAAACGATAACGTCTCCGCGCCGGACCGGATTGCAGTTATAAAAACCCTTTAACGTTTTAATCGTTTGCCCTTCCTCAATCAGACCGCTTAACGACTGGCCGCGCACAATCTGCTCCGCTTCTTCGGTAACGCAACTTAAATCAAAATTATTTTGACTGCTAAAATAAAAAATTGCTCCAATAATAACCACGGCAATAATGCCAAAAATAAAAAATTTCTTCATAAATTGTTTGCTTGTTGGTGGATTCTATTATAACATAAAAATAAAACAAGCCCAAATAGGACTTGTTTATTCTATAAATTAATTTTTAATTTTGCCTGCCCGCAACCCGCCCACAGCTGCGCAGTTGCTGGCGGGTAGCTTTGGCAGGCGGGTAATTTTATTGTTCTAACTTCTTAAGCTCCTCAAACAACCTTCTCTCCTCCCGACTTAATCGTTCCGGTATCTTTACTTTTACCGTAACCAACTGGTCGCCGCGATTACGGCTGTTAAGCGAATAAGAGCCGCGACCGCGCAATCTAAAAACCGTTCCGGACTGGGTGCCGGCGGGAATTTTTAAAGTTAACTCGCCGTCAACCGTTAATACCGGAATTTTATCGCCCAGCGCCGCCTGTGGAACAGAAATTTCCGCCGTTGATAAAACGTCGTCGCCGGCGCGAACGAAATTTTTATCCGGCTTAACTTTTATTCTGATGTACAAATCCCCCGCCGCGCCGCCGTTCACCGCCGCCTCGCCTTGGCCGTTTAATTTTATCGTTTGGCCGGAGTCAATTCCGGCCGGAATTTTAATTTGCAAATTAACTTTGTCTTTTTGCA
>MFFV01000014.1:0-2406 GCA_001777995.1 Candidatus Falkowbacteria bacterium RIFCSPLOWO2_02_FULL_45_15
TTTTAATAGAACAAACGTTCAAATAAATTTGAACTTTATAAAATAGCACATAAAATTTATTTTGTCAATATTTGTAATATACTTAATATTTTTTTAGCTAGTATTCAATAAAATAATTTATTAGTATATTCGTACTGATTCATAATTCGTAGAGATAAAAAAATCCCTCTGGAGAGAGTTGTCCAGAGGGGAATGAAAGTATATTGTGATCTGGGGGCCTCGTCGGGAAGGAGACGTGACCTCCCAAATTATTTTAAAATTTGCGCCAAGGGGACACCTCGGCGCAAGGGCTTTCCCTGAACGCTCCTCTAGAAATTGGTAGTAGCGCTCTTGGTCAAGCCCACAGACTGGGGGCACAAGGTCCCCAGGGTTGAGGGCGGGAGGAAAAAAAGATCCATACTTACAATAACATTTTAATAAACTTTGTCAACCCCGCACCAAATTCCACGACAAATTTTCAATTAAAAAAAAGTTAATTTCGCGCGGAGTCGCTACGGCTTACTTCTTTAAAATTCGTTAACTGATTATTGAATTAGTGCGGGGCGAGACTCAAAATTATAAAATCTAAATTTATTTAAGTTTATAATATAGTTAAAAAATAATATGTCCAATAAATACATCGAGATTAAGGGCGCCAGAGAACATAACCTAAAAAACATTGACGTTAAAATTCCAATTGACAAGTTGACGGTGATAACCGGGCTGTCCGGTTCGGGCAAGTCAACTTTGGCCTTTGACACGATTTACGCCGAAGGACAGCGCCGCTACGTGGAAAGTTTGTCGGCGTACGCGCGGCAGTTTTTGGGTTTGATGAACAAGCCGGATGTGGACAGCATCCACGGTTTATCGCCCGCGATTTCCATTGAGCAGAAAACCACCCATCATAATCCGCGCTCAACCGTCGGCACCGTTACCGAAATTTACGATTATTTGCGTTTGTTGTTTGCGCGCATTGGCATTCCGCATTGTCCCAATTGCGGCAAGGAAATTAAGCCGCAGAGCGCGGAAGACATCGTGAAAATAATCAGGCAAAATAAAGCAGGGGCGTTGCAGATTTTAGCGCCGATAGCGCGCGGCCGCAAAGGAACTTATGAAGAAAAATTTAAAGAATTAAACCAAAGCGGCTACGGGCGCGTTCGCGTGGATGGGCAAATTTTTGATTTGTCCGATTGGCGAGAAATAAAACTAGACAAGCAAAAAAAGCACAACCTAGAGGTAATTATAGATCGTTTGGCTATACCCCCCTCCAACTCCCCCCTTGGTAAGGGGGGAGAGCATGAAGAGGAAATTATTAGTCGTTTAACGGCAGCCGTGGAGCAGGCCGGAGAGTTGAGCGGCGGGTTAGTGATGGTTTTGACCCCGCTGTCGTCTCCCCTTGCCAAGGGGAGAAGCGGAGAGGGGTATGAGGAAAAAATTTTTTCCCAAAAGCTCGCCTGCGCGGACTGCGGCATCAGCTACGAAGAGCTGCAGCCGCGCCTGTTTTCTTTTAATTCTCCTTTTGGCGCTTGTCCCGCCTGCCACGGTTTGGGTGCAAAATTGGAATTTGATCCGGATTTGGTGGTGCCGAATAAAGAATTAAGTTTAAACGAAGGGGCGATTAAGCCGTGGCGCACGCAATTGACGGACGGCTACCGCGGCCAACTGGTGCGCACTATCAGCCAAGCGTACGGCTTTAGCATGGATACGGCTTGGAAAAATTTGCCGGCAAATATAAAATATATTTTGCTTTACGGCTCGGAAGAAAAGTTTAAATTTGACGTGCATTCAAAAACATACGAATCAAATTTTTCTTATTTAGGAATGTTTGAAGGTGCGATTAAGCAGCTGGAGCGTCATTACCATCAGACGGAAAGCGAGGAGCGCAAGCGCGACATTGAAAAGTATATGAGCAACAAAGCTTGCCAAGTTTGTCGCGGGCAGCGGCTGAAGCCGGAAGCGTTGGCGGTTACTGTCAACCAAATGAACATTTTTCAGGCAACCGCCTTTTCCATTGAGCAGGCGCGCCAATTTTTCTCTGCTTTAAAATTAACTCCGACTGAAGAAAAAATCGCCCGTTTAATTTTAAAAGAAATTAACGGCCGCCTGACTTTTCTAATTGGCGTGGGGCTAAATTACTTGACGCTTGGCCGCGCCGCCGGAACGCTTTCGGGCGGGGAAGCGCAGCGCATTCGGCTCGCTACCCAAATCGGCTCGGAACTGCGCGGCGTGCTGTATATTTTAGACGAGCCGTCAATCGGCTTGCACCAGCGCGACAACCAGAAATTAATCAATACGCTAAAGCGTCTGCGCGATTTAGGCAACACCGTGATTGTCGTTGAACACGACGAAGAAACAATGCTATCTGCCGACCACATCGTTGATTTGGGCCCGGGAGCGGGCCGGCACGGCGGTTATGTGGTGGCGGCC
>MFFV01000014.1:2432-17552 GCA_001777995.1 Candidatus Falkowbacteria bacterium RIFCSPLOWO2_02_FULL_45_15
CAAAAATTCTTTGACCGGCCAATATTTAGCGCATCAATTAACCATTCCTTTGCCGGCAAAACGCCGCTTTAAAGAACAATGGCTGGAAATTCGCGGCGCGAGCGAACATAACTTAAAAAACATTAACGTTAAAATACCGCTCGGCGTATTCACCTGCGTTACCGGCGTTTCCGGTTCGGGCAAGTCAACTTTGATTAATGAAATTTTATACCGGACCTTAGTCAATAAATTAAACAAAGGCCATGAGTTGGGCGGCGCGCATAAGGAAATTGTCGGCATAGAAAAAATCAGCAAAGTTATCGCCGTGGACCAGTCGCCGATCGGGCGCACGCCGCGCTCTAATCCGGTAACTTACATTGGCGTCTGGACCCATATTCGCGAACTTTTTGCCGCTTTGCCGGAAAGCCGAGCGCGCGGTTATCAGCCGGGGAGGTTCAGCTTTAACGTGCGCGGCGGGCGCTGCGAAGAGTGCGAGGGCGACGGCGTCAGAAAAATTGAGATGCACTTTTTGCCCGACGTCTACGTAACTTGCGAAAAATGCAAAGGCAAGCGCTTTAACAACGAAACTTTGCAGGTTAAATATAAAGATAAAAATATCGCCGCCGTGCTGGAGATGACGGTAGAAGAAGCGCTGAAGTTTTTTGACGCCATTCCGGCAATCCGGCATAAACTGCAGACGCTTTATGACGTCGGTTTAGGCTATGTTTGTCTGGGGCAAAGTTCCACCACGCTTTCGGGCGGCGAGGCGCAACGGATTAAATTAACCGCCGAGCTCGCGAAACGCGGCAACGGCAATATTTTATACGTGCTAGACGAGCCGACCACCGGCTTGCATTTTGCCGATGTCAGCCGTCTGTTGTCGGTATTAAACAAGTTGGTGGACAAAGGCAATACTATCGTAGTGATTGAACATAATTTAGACGTAGTTAAGAACGCGGATTACATCATTGATTTAGGCCCGGAAGGCGGAGATAAGGGCGGAGAGTTAATAGCTTGCGGAACGCCCGAAGAGGTGGTAAAGTTAAAAAGAGGCTATACCGCCGAATATTTAGTTAAATATTTGAATTAAAATTTATGCCGGTTGAAAAAATTGCCAATATTTTACCTTCAGAAAAAAATAAAAGAAGAAGGGAAGAAGAATTTAATTTAGGTTTTTTAGATGATACGAAAGGATTAAACGAGTTTATTAATTTGGCTGAAGAAGTTAGCGCCGAGCAAAAAGCGCAAGAAGCAGAAAAAGTTGATAAAGATAAATTAACGCCGGCAGATTTAGCGAAGATGAACGCCCAAGAAAGGGTTGAATATTTGCGGCAGCTAAAAGAGCGAAAAACGCTCAAAAGCTCGCCTCGTTCTCCGGAAGAAGAAAAAAATAACCGAGAACGGGCGGTGGCGGTTATTAAAGAAATGCTCTCAAGGCCGGACGTGATGGCGCAGATATTCGGGCGGGTTGAAGCAATCAGTACTTTAGATCAAAATTTAAAGCAAAAACACGATTTGGATTTGTTGCTGACGCTTTCCCGGGAGTCCGGGATTCATTTAGGCGTTGCGGTTGAGTTATTAGACACTACGCAATCAGAGGAAAAGCTCAAGGAGTTAATTCTAGATTCAATGGCAAAATACGCCATTGATACGATAGAGATTTATCAAGCTAACAATGAAAAAGCCGTGCCACGGGCGGCGATTAGACTGCCGCAGGAAGACTTAGAGAAAGTTTCCCGGCTGGTAAATTCTGCCTTAGACATTAAGCCGGCAGAGTATGAGCAGTTGTACGTTTACGCGGGAGGTTTAAAGCGGTACTTTAAATTACAACTGGCAGTTGAATTAGTAGCGGCAGTTGAAAATAGTTTTTTGGAAACTGAAGGGCTGGAAAATTATTTAACGCCTTGGCAAAAAGAGGATAAAAGGCATTTATTAGAAATTTTAACCGAGGGTAATTTACAGCTAAAAAACGTAGCGGAAGCAAAAGATTTTATACGGAATAAAAAGTTAGGAGAACATCTTTTAATCTCTAATATTATTAAGATTTTAGAACAGATGTCGGCAACGCCGATACTGGAGACCAAAAAAAATCCTGCCCCATGGGAGCAGGTTAACGAGGAGGACTTAAAGAGGGTGGTAGAGCAAGTTGTTTATAACTCATAAATTTTTTAGCGCTTTAGCACACTCTACGCACTCTATTGTTTCCGGAACGCCCTTATGGTTAGGGCTTTTTTTATCCCCCTTTTTCGTTAGGGGCAGAGAAGCAAGGTCGGTTGTTGTTATACTTTCTATTACTCGAATTAACTTAGCACAACCATGAAGAGTGTTATCATCAGGTAATTTATTTTGCATTATTTAATCTCCCATAGTAAATTTAGATAAAGATCAATTCTCCTCATCCTAACGCCAGAACATAAATATGTCAATACCGCTCAAAAAAATAGCGGCTTTACCTATAAAGCCCGGCGTTTACCAGTTTAAAGACGCGCGGGGAAATTTGTTGTACATTGGCAAAGCCAAATCGCTGAAAAAACGGGTCAGCTCTTATTTTAACAATAAAACCAGAAAGCAAGAAAACAATAAAACAAACGAGTTGGTAAAAAAGATTAAAGAGGTTGAGGTAATTACTACCAAAAACGAAATGGAGGCGTTGCTTTTGGAAGCAAGTTTAATCAAGCGAAATCAGCCGCCGTACAATATTGACCTTAAAGGCAGTAGCGGCAGATACGCTTATTTAAAAATAACGGCGGAGAAACATCCGCGCGTGGCAGTGGCGCGTAATCAATCTGATTTGCGGGACGGCAAGGTATTCGGGCCATATACTTCGGCGGCGGCACGCAAACAGGCGCAATATTGGGCAAGTGCTATTTTGGCAGCGCAGCCGGGCGACCATTGGCCGCCGCCAAGCCATCTGCTACGGCAGCTCAAAGCGGGCGGTTTAGCGTCAGGTAAAAATTTAACCGAAGAAGAGTTAGCGGCTAACCGGAAAAAAGCCGAACAATTTTTACGCGGCAATATTCAAGAATTAACCAGCGCGCTCGCGCAGGAAATGAAACAATTTTCTCAAACTATAAAATATGAACAAGCCAAATTGCGGCGGGACCAATTATTCGCTTTAGCCAAGATGGGAGAACCGCAAAACATTGATTTGCCCAAAGGATACGATCAGGACGTGTTTGCTTATTTGGTTACGCGAGACGGCATAATTGTTCAGTTGTTTAACGTCAAGCGCGGCGTTATTTCCGGCAGACAGGAATTTGACCTTACACCCACTCTTAATCTCCCCCTTGCCAAGGGGGAGACACTGGTTGATATTCCTCCTCTTGCCAAGGGGAGGTGGCGCAGCCGGAGGAGTGAAGATGATTTTTCCGAATTTCTGCGGCGTTATTATGACAGACAGGAAATACCGGAAGAAATTATTGTGCCGCAAAAATTAGCCGACCAAAGCGTCTTAGAGAGATATTTAAGCAAACTAAAGGGCAAAAAAGTAAAAATTTTTATCCCGCGGCAGGGGAGCAAAAAAGAATTGCTGGATTTATTGCGGCAAAATTTAGCCATCAGCGTCCGCGTGGGCAACGCGGTTTTGTCAGAGTTAAAAAAGATTTTAAATTTGCCGAACATTCCGCGCGTGATTGAGATGTTTGATATCTCGCACACGGCCGGCAAAGAAATCGTGGCGAGTATGGTGCAATTCGTTGATGGGCAGCCGAATAAGTCCGCTTACCGAAAGTTTAAAATAAAAACGGTTGCCGGCAACGACGACTTTGCCTCCATGCGCGAAGTAGTGCGCCGGCGCTACCAAAGATTGTCAGAAGAAAAAAAACAACTGCCGGATTTAATTATTGTTGACGGCGGCCGGGGGCAGCTTTCGGCTGCCGCCGGAATTTTGCGGGAATTAAAAATCAGCGTGCCATTAATCGCGCTGGCTAAAAAAGAAGAGGAGATTTACCTTGCCCGCCGCCGTTTTCCTCTGCGCCTGTCAAAAACATCCGAAGCGCTAAAATTACTTCAGCGCATTCGCGACGAAGCGCACCGCTTTGCGGTTAGCTTTCATCGGCAGCGGAGAAGTAAAGCTTTCTTAAATACATCCCCACGACTTCCGGCGGAGTATTATGGGAAGGCGTGGGGATAAAAAATAAAACCGCGTTTTCGGGCGCGGTTTTTCACTAAAAACCAAGTTTTATGGGATATAAATTATTTTTATCCAGACACCTTCCAGAATTCCCTCACACCAAAATTTGGTGTGGGGGAATACCCTTACACCAAGATTTGGTGTTAGGATAAACCCTGCGGTGAAGGTGCTTGGATTTATTTTCCCAATCCAAAAAAATTAGCAAAATACAGTACGAGTAATACTGCTACCACACAAGAGCAGACACAGAGGAAAAATTTCTGCGAGTTGGTTATCGGCTGACCGACGCCACCCACACCCCCTGTACTAGCGGGGTTGTCATTTGCTTCTTCGCATTCGTTTTGGTAAGTTCTCTTTCCTGGTAGACGCTTTGTTTCCATCTTTTCCTCCGATTTTATGGATAGAGTCACAAAGAGCATATAGCTATTATATATAGCAAAAAACAAAAAATAAGTCAATCTTTAGCTAATGTTAGTTATTGACATAAATATATATTGTGTGTATAGTACATACACGATTTTTATTATCCATTCTTTAAGGAAAGGAATACCTAAATGAAGAGATTGACAGATGTTGTAAAAGGATTTTATTTTAACTGCGACCCGTACACAGGTTGTGATCGATTTATCCTTTCCGTGTTCGGAGTAATCTTTTTCTACATCGCCCTAATTGCTTGGCTGGAGGGATAAAATGAGACGGAAGGGGTTTACCCTGATTGAATTGCTCATTGTTTTGTTGGTGCTGGCGGCGATTTTTACCGCCGGTATCAATAACATCTGGGACTGGTTTCAGGACAATATCTGGAATCCGTTCTGGAAAATTTTTCAGCATCCGACACTGACACGGGACCCGTTAGCTTTGGCAACGGGTCTTATTTTTTAACGGGGTTGGCATATTTAAAAACAAAAATTTTTCCTTGGTCTATATTTTCTACCGCCGCAGCGCCAATAGCCGCTTCGGCTAAAATTTTATCAAAAGCAAACCAATAATGATTGATGACGAAATAAGCCGTGTCGGCGCCGACTAAATCCGCCGCCGCGAGCGCGGTTTGGCGGCCGGCATTTTTATTAACCATATCTAAATAATATTGATATAATTTTTCACCCGTGGGGATAGGATAGTAAAAGACCTCACTCTCGCCCCCTCCTTGGTAAGGAGAGGGAATTTTGTAATATTTTTTAAATCCGAATTCACGCAAGGCGGCGGCGGAAACTTGTTGATTGGCAAGCACGATGTAGTCACTGCCGCCGGCGTCCTGATTAATCCAGCGCACGGCGTTAATGTCGGATTGCGAGGTGGAGAAACTGCGGGAGTTGTAATAATCGTCAGAGCGCGGATAAGAAAAATACAAAGAGCAAGAAATCAAGAAAGCAAGAAAACAAAAAAACAAATATTTTACCATTCGTTCTTGCGGTAAAATCATTTCCATCAGTTTTGTTAAAGCTATTACGATAAACGGCAAAGCAAAATAAGCGGCGATGATTAAAATGCGGCCGGCGAAACTGGAGCGTTCGTAATCTATGAGGTAGGAGAAAGAGATGGTTTTAGTAATAAAATAAGAGATGAGAAGAGAAAAGGACATTAGCAAATACGGCGAGTAATTAGTAACGAGTAACCTGCCTCGCCGGCAGGCAGTCGAGTAACGAGTAGTTCTTTTAACAATTTGGTAGTGGATAATAACCCCAGCGATAATAAAGGTGATAATAATAACGCCGATATTAAAGCCGTAGAGATAAATAAAATTGAGTAAGAAATTGGCCGTGCCGGAAAAGAAAAGTTGCGGCCAGTTCCAGCTAACAGCCGCCGCCGCGTCGTTGCCGGCATTGATTATGAGGTTAGTTTGGTTGTTGAGATAAAAAGCGAGCGGGAGTGAAATAACGGATAACGTAAGAAGTAAGAAGCTAGAAGTAAAAAGTAATTTTTTATTGTGGATTATTTGGCGGGAAATGATTAGTGCTACGAACAAAACGGCCGGAAGGCCAGCGATAGGATGAGTTAGCAAAGAGGCCAAGGACAGAGTAATGAGTAACGAGCAATGAGCAACGAATAGTTTATTTTGTCGCCAAATTTTTACAGATAAAAGAATAATTAATAGCAGAAAAATAATCGCTAAATTTTGGGGAGTGGTTAGAGTGAAAGTTGCGAAAGGAAAAATTAAAGCGAACAGGGCAGTTAATTTGGCAACTCGTTCATCGGCGGTAAGAAATTTTGCCGCTTGGTACAGAGCATAGGGCAGAGTCAGCGCGGCTAGTACCGGCACGAGCAATTTGTCCAGCCAGACAACAGGAATAAAAGTTAATTTATTTAAAATAACAATTAACGCGTATTGGCCGAGATAATACCATGGTTTAGGATAAACCGCCCCAGTCGCGCTGATTAATTTTTCCGTCGCTTGATGGATAAAGGGGTCAAAACCAAAACCGATTTGATAAATAATCAACCCCACGCTTAAAACCAGCAGCCAATAACCGGCAACTAACAACCGGTAAATAAAATTCGGCGCTGAATTTTTTAAAATAATCGCCACTAGCAATATTATGCCGAGAGTAAAGGTCAGCCAAAAATACCACGGCACGATTTGCCAAGGAGAGACGATAGCGTCAGCAGTTGAATGGCCGAAAATAATAATAAAATTTACCGCCAAAAGCGCAAGGCAAGCAATATTAAATATTGAATATTTAACATTGGCTGCCGCTTGAGTCGGGCGCTCAATTTCCTTTGGAGTATGATCGGCAAAGTTTTGTTGCTTGCCAAAAGCAGCTTTTTTCAGTACGATAAAGGTGAAAGCGGTTAAAGTAATCGTCAGCCAAACGCCGGCATAATTAAGCTGGTAAAAGCGATATGCCGCCGCCCCATAAAACGTCAGGAGCGAAAGCGTTAAGAGAAAATAGTAATAAGCAGTAGCCATACTGGTAATATAGCGGAAAGAGAGCTTTTTTACAAAATTTAAAATCAGGCCCGGCTGAATTTAACATCAACTATGTGGTTCATCCATGACGATAAAAATTACCAAAGAGCGACGAAAGTATATTGGAGCGATAGGGTGCTCGCGGCAACGTTTTTGCCGTTCATCCCGCGCGCGGTCAAGCCCAACCACCTGACGTTATTTCGTTTTTTAACGACGCCGTTGGTTATTATTTTGATGGTTTTGGAAAGTTATCAAATCGGCTTAGTGGCGTTTTTAGTGGTCGCTTTTACCGACGCGTTAGACGGGGCAATGGCGCGCACGCGCAATCAAATCACCAACTGGGGGAAAGTTTACGACCCGCTGGCGGATAAATTGTTGATTGGCTCGATGATTTTTGCGATTGTCCTGCGCTACATCGATTTTTACGCGGCCATGGTAATTATCGGGCTGGAGATTGTTTTAATAACGGCGGCTTGGTGGCGCAAGCACAACGGCTATCCGGTGGAAGCAAACGTTTGGGGCAAAATCAAAATGATACTGCAGGTAGCCGGCACCGTTTTTTTGCTGCTGGCGGTTATTTTTGACCTGGAGGCGCTGCTGCCGTTTGGCCGCGGCGCGTTTTATCTCGCGGTCGCTTTTGCTTTGGTAAGCTTATTGACTTACGGCATTTAGTTAAATAAAAAAATTGAAAGTAAGCGGTCCCGCCTTCGTCCCGCAATACTGCGGGACTACGGCGAGGCAAGCAGAAAAATATGAATAAAAAAAGATACGTAACATACGATGATTTTATTAAGAATGGCGGAGAAGAATATTGGCAGACAGGATGGCAATCTTCTGACTTATATCAAGCCGAAGATTTTGCTAAAAAAAAGAAAAAATACATCCTAATTGAATTTCCGTATCCTTCCGGCGCTGGTTTGCACGTCGGGCATGTTCGTTCCTACACCGCGCTGGATATTATGTCGCGGATGTTGCGTTTGCAAGGTTATAACGTTCTGTATCCCATTGGTTGGGACGCCTTTGGTCTGCCGACGGAAAATTACGCCATTAAAAATAAAATCCATCCGCGCCTTGCCACCGAAGCCAATATTAAAACTTTCAGGCGGCAGCTGAAATCGCTCGGCTTATCGTTTGATTGGTCGCGGGAAGTTGATACTACGGACCCGAAATATTATCAATGGACGCAGTGGATTTTTTTGCAGCTTTTTAAAAAAGGGTTGGCTTACAAAAAGAAAATACCGATTAACTGGTGCCCGTCCTGCAAAATCGGGTTAGCGCACGAAGAGGTTATAGATGGGAAATGCGAGCGCTGCGGCACCGCCGTGGAACAGCGGGAAAAAGAACAATGGCTGTTAGCGATCACTAAATACGCCGACCGGCTGATTAAAGATTTAGACCCGGTTGATTATTTGGAAAAAATAAAGACGCAGCAGGTGAATTGGATTGGCAGAAGCAAGGGAGCAGAGTTGAAGTTTGAAGTAAGAAGTAAGAAGTTAGAAAAAAAGGAATACCTTAATGTTTTCACTACTAAACCAGACACGTTGTTTGGCGCGACTTATATGGTGCTCGCGCCGGAGCATGAGTTAGTAACGCAATTAAAAGATCAAATTGAAAATTGGCGGGAAGTGGAAAAATACATCAATCAGGCCAAGACAAAATCAGAATTGCAGCGCACTTCTTTGGAAAAAGCAAAAACTGGCGTAGAGTTGGAAGGAATAAAAGCAATTAATCCGGCGAATAACGAGGAAATTCCTGTTTGGATTGCGGATTATGTTTTGGCTAGTTACGGCACGGGCGCGATTATGGCCGTACCGGCGCATGATGAGCGGGATTTTGAGTTTGCCAAAAAATTTAAGTTGCCAATTAAACAAGTTATTGCGCCGGAAACCGGCAACAAGCGCGATGGCGAAAATGTCGTGCAAGGGGGGTGCGGCGTTGTTTTTGACCCAAAAAGCCAGAAATATGCGGTTGCTGCTTGGAATAACGGAATGATAGGATTATTTTCCGGCAATGTAGGGAAAACTGAAGATGAACAAGCGGGAATTTTAAGAGAAGTAACCGAAGAGAGCGGGCTGCACGATTTTTTGCATATCGAAAAGATAGCCACTGCCTATCCGCATTATTACAACTCCGCAAAAAATTCCAATCGCCATGGCTCCGCCGCCTGCTATTTAGCGGTTTTAAAAACTGCCAACATGCGGCCGACTAAACGCGAAGCTCACGAGAAATTTGAACTCCAATGGCGTTCGCCGGCAGAGATATTAAACAACTGGCGGAAATATAACCAAAAAAATGATTTAGATCATTGGGTTTGGTTTTTGCGGCAGGCAGTGGGAAAAGCGATAGAATTAGGTTATGATAGCACTAGCGATAACAGTATTTTTTATATCTCTGCCTATGTCGGCAAAGGAGTGATAATAAATTCCGGTGGATTTAATGGTTTGTCTTCAGATGAAGCCAAGAAAAAAATTACGGCCAAAGTCGGCGGTAAAATGAAAGTGCAATATAAATTGCGCGATTGGATTTTTTCCCGCCAGCATTATTGGGGCGAGCCGATTCCAATGGTGTATTGCGAACAATGCGCTCAACGTAAACCTAAAGTTTTATTAATCCACGGCCTTTATGGCCATTCTAAAGAAAATTGGCTCCCTTGGTTTAAAAAACAAATGGAGAAAAACGGTTACGAAGTTTTAATTCCCGACCTGCCCAATAACGAACGTCCGTCGTTAGCAGAGTGGCTTAAAGCTTTAGGCAATTTAGGCATTAGAAAAGGAGATCAATTATTCATTGTCGGCCACAGCTTAGGCGCACCAACGGCTTGCCAGTTTATTTTGAAAAATAAACTGCGGGTAGAAAAATTAATTTTAGTCGCGCCAACCGGTAAAAGCCAAAACGAAAATAATTTTGCGAATCTCCAAAAGGCCGGCTGTAGTAAAGAGGCGATTAATTGCATTAAGGATTTTAATGACGCTAACACCGGTTTAGGCAAGCTCAAAAAATCAGTTGAAAATAGCGTTGTCTATTTTTCCGACAACGACCCTTACATCCCCTTGGACGTACAAAATGATTATAGAGCTTTGGGAGCAGAAGAGAAATTATTAAGAAGCAAAGGGCATTTTAATAGTAACGCCGGAGTGGTTGAGCTGCCGGAAATATTAGAGGAGTTTCCGTCCGCGTTAGACTTTGGTTGGATCCCGGTGCCGGAAAAAGACCTGCCGGTGGAATTGCCAAAGGTTAAACATTACGAACCGACCGATACGGGCGAATCGCCTTTAGCCGTTATAAAAGATTGGGTAAATACTGAATGTCCGCGTTGCGGGGGGAAAGCAAAACGGGAAACTGATACGATGCCGAATTGGGCCGGCTCCAGTTGGTATTTCCTGCGCTACTGCGACCCCAAAAACAATAAAGCGTTTGCGGATGCTGTCAAATTAAAATATTGGCTGCCGGTTGATTTATACAACGGCGGAATGGAACATACGACTTTGCATTTATTGTACTCTCGTTTTTGGAATAAATTTTTATACGATTGCGGGCTAGTCCCCGTCAGCGAGCCGTACGCGCGGCGGGTTTCGCACGGCATGGTGCTAGCGGAAGACGGCAAGAAAATGTCTAAATCTTTGGGTAATGTTATTAATCCGGATGAAGTCGTAAATAACGTCGGCGCGGACAGTTTGCGTTTGTACGAAATGTTTATGGGTCCGTTTGCGGATACTATTCCTTGGAGCATGGAGGGGGTGAAAGGAGTAAGGAGATTTTTGGAAAAAGTATTTGCCCTCACCCCCCAGCCCCCTCTCCCTCGGGGAGAGGGGAAGCGAGTACCAGCGAGCGGAGTGAGGGTGTTGTTACATAAAACCATAAAAAAAATTACCGAGGATATTGAGAATATGAAATTTAACACGGCGGTGTCAGCGATGATGATATTTGTTAATGAAGCGCAGGCAGAAGGGTTGGCTAAAGATGAGTTGGAAAAATTTTTGATAATACTTGCGCCGTTTGCGCCGCATATGACGGAAGAGTTATGGTCGCGGCTAGGGCATAAGCAGAGCATCTTTAAGGAAAAATGGCCGGCTTATGACGCCAATTTAACTAAAGATGAAATCGTGCGATTAGCCATTCAGGTGAACGGCAAACTGCGCGACACGATGGAAGCCGCGGCGGATATTTCCGCAGACGAGGCAAAAGCAAAAGCGCTGGCAAGTGAGAAAGTCAAAAAATGGACGGAGGGCAAATTAATAGCCAAAGTCATTGTCGTTAAAAATAGATTGGTTAATATTGTCGTAAAATAATTATATGCAAGCTTATTGCGTAAAATGCAGGGAGAAACGCGAGATAGCGGAAGGGCAGGAAGTAGAGATGAAAGGCAAAGGAGGTAAAACGCGCCGGGCAATGAAAGGCAAGTGCCCGGTTTGCGGCACGGTAATGTTTCGGATAATGTCGGCTTAGAATGTTTTTGCAGAAGCAGAAAAAAAGACCGGAGTTAATTTCGGCAAATTTTTTATATCTGTTATTTTTAATATAAGGGAGGAAAGGATTATGAAAAACATTAAAGATTGGATTATCAAGGCAGCGGTAAAAATTGTTTTGGTTATTTTTGTGTCCATTGCGTTTGTACTTAGCGCGTTGTTCATTCCCAGTCATCCATCCGGAGAATAATTAGCCATTAACGGTTTTCTGGATTTTACGATAGCCATTTAGCGGCCGACAGCTAAATGGCTTTTTGTTAAATTGACAACGGATACTAAGAGCAGTAAAATAGTAGTACTTTTAACTAATGACAGCGGCTATAACCCTATGCGCCTATCCACCCTTTTTACCAAAACTTCAAAAGAAGCGCCTAAAGACGAATTGAGCGTCAACGCCCGGCTGTTAATGCAAGCCGGTTTTATTGATAAATTAACCGCCGGAGTTTATACTTATCTGCCGCTGGGGTTGCGCGTTTTAAATAAAATTGCCAACATCATCCGCGAAGAAATAAACAAAGTCGGCGGACAGGAAATCCTGATGCCGTCCTTAACGCCGAAAAGCATTTGGGAGACAACCGGCCGCTGGGCAAGCTTTGACGCTTTATTTAGATTAGCCGGCGTAGACAATAAAGAGTACGCGCTCGGCGCGACGCACGAGGAGGTGGTAGTGCCGCTGGCTAAACAGCATGTTTTTTCCTATAAAGATTTACCGGTGTACATTTACCAAATTCAGGACAAATTCCGGAATGAAAAGCGCGCCAAATCCGGAATTTTGCGCGGGCGCGAGTTTATCATGAAAGATTTATATTCTTTTCACGTTAACGAAGAAGACTTGGACGAATATTACAAAACGATGCAAAAAGTTTATTTTAAAATTTTTGCCCGTTGCGGCTTGCTGGATAAAACATACTTGACGTTTGCCGCCGGCGGCAGTTTTGCCAAATACTCGCATGAGTTCCAGACGATAACGCCGGCGGGCGAAGATGAAATTTATATTTGTGATGGTTGTAAGATAGCCGTTAACGCGGAAATTTTAGGCGAGTTAGGGAACAAATGCCCGAATTGCGGCAACCAAAAATTACAGCCGGAAAAAGCGATTGAAGTAGGCAATATTTTTAAATTAGGAACTAAATACAGCGAGCCCTTTGGTTTTGCGTATTTTGACGAAGCGGGCAATAAGCGGCCGGTTATTATGGGTTGTTACGGCATTGGTTTAGGCCGCGTATTGGGCACGGTGGCGGAAGTAAGTCATGACGAGAGCGGGTTGCGCTGGCCAAAAGAAATAGCGCCCTTGGCAGTGCATTTAGTAACCCTCAATAGCCCGGATATTGAAGCGGACAATAAAATAAAACTCGCGAGCGAAAAAATATACCGCGAGCTGGAAGCAAGCGGCATTGAAGTTTTGTTTGACGACCGCGAAGGCGAAACCAGCACGGGGGAAAAATTCGCGGACGCGGATTTAATCGGCTGCCCAATCCGGTTAGTAGTGAGCGAGCGCACGCTGGAGCAAGACAGCGTGGAGGTTAAAAAAAGAGGAGAAGAGAAGAAAGAACTGGTTAAATTAAGCCACGTAACAAGTAACATGTAACGGATGACATTAAAACATTAAAACACCTGCCCGCCCGCCTGCAACGTTGCAACAGTTGCGGGCAGGCAATGCTCGCGCAAGCGAGGCAGGCGGGAGAAAGCAAGAAAACAAACTGTCATTGCGAGGAACGAAACGAAGTGGAGTGACGAAGCAACCCCGTGAAAGTAAAAAAGATGCTGGATATTAGACAGATATTGGACAAATATTTATGGATAATTTTGTAGGCGTGATAATTGAAGAGAGCTTGGCAGACAAAAGCGTCTTAAAAGATGTGAAAATTTTATTAACGAAAGTTGAGCCGGTAACGGAGAAACATCAAACGTCATGGTTAAAAAAATGGACATTGCATACGGTGGAAATTCCGGCCGAACAAGCTCAAAAGATTGCCGAAACAATCAGCCAATCTCTAGAGTCACGGCACGCCTCTTGGTACGCCGATTTTAAAAATCAGACGACTCATTTTATAGTATTTTCTAATAAAATTTTCAAGATAGACAGAACTAGCAAAGAACAGTATGACGCGGCTAAACAGTATGGTATTTCTTTAGGCATACCGGAGTACCAAGTTGATTTTCATCCGGAAGTTAAAAACTGGAAGAGATGAAAGAATAATTCGCGGCATTCCTGCCTGCCGGCAGGCGCATTTATTTGAGTTGATATAAATCCGCGCGAAGAATTCGCCCGCCCGCCCGCCCGCCACGCTATGCGTGAGCATTGCGGGCAGGTATTAAAGGTTCGCAAGTGTTTTAAATCCGTACTAACTATTTGAACATTATGTTTTCTAACTTTTTAGGTAAGTTTTCTAAAGATTTGGGCATAGACTTAGGCAGCGCTTCCACGCTGGTCATCACTAAAGACAAAGGTATCGTCATTAACGAGCCATCGGTCGTGGCCATTAACACCAGAACGGACGAAGTAATCGCGGTCGGCAACGACGCCGCTAAAATGTTCGGCAAAACCCCGGCGCACATTATGGCCATCCATCCCCTCACCAACGGCGTTATTTCTGATTTTGAGGTAGCCGAAAAAATGCTTAAATATTTTATCAACAAAGTGCATACGGAAAATTTTACTTTAATTCCGCGGCCGCGCGTGGTGATTGGCATTCCGCTGGATATTACCGAAGTAGAAAAAAAAGCGGCCGAAGACGCCACGAAACTTGCGGGTGCGCGGGAAATACTCTTAGCCGAAACGGCCATGCTCGCGGCCGTCGGCGCGCGGTTGCCGGTGCTTGACGCCATTTCCAATATGGTCGTAGACATCGGCGGCGGCACGACGGAAATCGCGGTTATCTCCTTAGGCGGCGTAGTAACCTGGAAGAATCTGCGTTTGTCCGGCAACACTTTAGACAACGATATCGTGCAATACGCGCGCGAAGAGTTTAATATGCTGATTGGCGATCAGGTAGCGGAAGAGATAAAAAAACGCATTGGTTCGGCTGCACCCCTGCCGGAAGAGCTGGAAATGCCGATGCGCGGCCGGGATTTAGTCAACGGCCTGCCCAAAGAAGTCATTATTACCGATACGCAAGTGCGCGAAGCAATGGCGCGGAGCATTTATCACATCATCGAAAACATCAAAGGAACTTTAGAGATGACTCCGCCGGAACTCGTTTCGGACATCTATGAGCGAGGAATTGTCTTAACCGGCGGCGGGGCTTTACTGCGAGGGCTGGATAAGGAAATCGCTCAAGCGACTCAAATTCCCGTGCGCATCGCTGACGACCCGCTCACCTGCGTTGTCCGCGGCGCCGGCAAAGTTTTAGAAGATTTGGAATTATTCCATAACATCTTTTCGCCGAGCGCCAGCGATTAATATGATGCGAATGCCGCGAATGAATATGCGAATTCCTCAAATTCGGAGAATGCGAATTATTCGCATATTATATGTTTGAGACATTGGCATAAATTTGAAAATTCGCGTTATTTTTTTATGTTTAAATTTTTAAATAAAAAAATAGCCATCGTCGTTATGGCGGCGGCCGGCATAATAGGTTTGCATTATCTTGGCATTCTGCAGCCGGCGGAAAACTATTTAAGCCAGTGGC
>MFFV01000014.1:17560-21998 GCA_001777995.1 Candidatus Falkowbacteria bacterium RIFCSPLOWO2_02_FULL_45_15
ACGCCATCGGCATTACTTACCAAACTAAAACCGACCAACGCGATTTAGCTTCTTTAGTCGCCCGTTTAGAAGCAGCCAATAATCAGCTGCTCGCGGATAACATCGGCTTGAAAATTTTAGCCGATGAAAATGAGGCTTTGCGGCAGCAGCTGGCTTTTTATTCTCGCCATAATTACCAAAAAGTGTTAGCTAATGTCATCAGCCGCGAGAGCGGCGCGGGAGAAAATAAAATTATGGTGATTGACAAGGGAAGAGCGGACGGCGTCGCTCCCAATCAAGCGATAATTATCGGCAGCGGCATCGTCATCGGCAAAATTTTTTTAGTTAAAGAGAATCTTGCTTACGGCTATTTAATCACTGACGAGCGCAGCCAGCTGGCGGCCGTCATCGCCGGCAAAGAGGGAACAGGCGGCGTTACTAAAGGAGAGCTTGGTTTAACGGTCCGCTTAGATTTTATTCCCCAAACTGAAAGCGTTCAGGCAGGCGAGGTGGTAACAACTTCCGGTCTGGAGTCTAATATTCCCCGCGGCTTAATTATCGGCAGCGTCGTCGCCGTGACGAAAGAAACTAACGATTTATTCCAATCAGCCGTCATTAGCCCGGCCGTTAATTTAAATAACGTTTCCATCGTGTCAGTCATCTTACAGTAGTTTTACCACGCATTATATGTTAGCCAGAATATTAAAAGTGATGGCAGTGGCGGCTATTTTCATTTTCCAAACCAGTTTTATCGCCGCTCTTCCTTGGCCCTGGTTTTATTTTAACTTTATCATCGTAACTTTAGTGACTTTATTAGTGGTCGCTGACGCCGGAACGGTCAGTTGGGTCGTTTTTTTATTCGGCATTTTATCAGACATCCAGGCGGCTGATTTTTTTGGCTTAAATATAATCAGTTTGTTAGGGGCGCTGGTCGTAACTCATTTTGCTTTAGGGAAATTTTTTACCAACCGCTCTCTTTACTCATTTATTTTTTTAACCTTGGCCGCTACCGTTAGTTATGAGCTGATAAAAGCGGCGCTGCGATTGTCGGCTAATTTTATCGGCGAAAGCGTCCCGCTCCAATTTATCATTACCCGCCATAGCTTTATTGACTGGGGGTACGAAATAGCCGCTAACATTTTTTCCATTTTAATTATTTTTTATCTCATTAATTATTTTAGCCGGCGGCTAAAAGCGTTTTTTATCAGATAATTTACCCGGGGCATCCGGTAATTATGAAGCCAATATATACCAAAAAACATAATAACCATAACGACTTATTCGCCCTTAGCTACGATCAAACGGCCGACTCTAAATTAGCGGCCGGCTATCGCCTGCGTTGGACCGAAGAAGGCCTGCTGGGAGAACGAGAAGCGGAAACCGCCGGAGAGAAAATGGGGCGCAACATCTCTTTGCCCAAAGTAAATTGGCTGCTGGTAATTATCGCCGCCAGTTTTTTATTGTTACTCGGCAGAGCCGCCTGGCTGCAGTTATACCGCGGGCCTTACTATCAAGAGCTTGCCCAGTATAATCGCATTCGTCAGCAAAGAATTATGGCTGACCGCGGAGTGATTTATGACTCCGAGCGGCATATTTTAGTTGATAACATACCGGTATTTTATCTGCAAGTTATCCCCGCCGACCTAATGGCTCGGGAACCAAAAGGGATGAGTAACCTGGCGATTATTAAAGCTATCGGCGATATTTTAGGAGAAGGAGCCGCTACCGATTTAGATTATTTATTAATGCAGTACCGGCAGAATACGTTAGCGGCTTATCAACCGCAGACAGTCGCCGATAAAATCGGCTATCCGCAAGCAATGAAACTGATGTTAGCGACCAAAGACATGCCCGGAGTAACCGTCGGCTTGTCTTCCCAAAGGCAATATCGGCTGCCCAGTCTGTCGAGTTCGCACATTTTAGGTTATACCGGCATTATCACTCCCGAAGAATATGAACGGTACCAGCCAGCGTACGCCCTCACTGATTATGTCGGCAAGACGGGGTTAGAAAAAATCTGGGAGAAGCAATTAAGGGGCCGGTACGGAGAAAAATACATTGAGGTAGACGCTCTAGGAAAAGAAAAGCGCGTCATTAATGAATTAAAAAAAGAGGACGGATATAATTTGTTATTAGCGATTAACAGCGCTTTACAATCCAAGTTAGAGCAAGAATTATCGGCGCAACTAACGGCGGTGGGAGCGAGCAAAGCCGCCGCGGTTGCCCTTAACCCCGCCAACGGAGAGATAATGGCTTTAGTCAGCCTGCCCAGTTTTAACAGTAATGATTTTGCGGCAAAAATCAGTCCGGAAATTTATCAGCAGCTGATTTCTAACCCCAATCAACCGTTATTTAACCGCGCCGTCAGCGGAGAATTTCCCACCGGCTCAACTTTTAAGCCGGTAGTGGCGGCGGCCGCGTTGCAGGAAAATGTCGTAACTGCCAATACTTTAATTAACAGCGCGGGCGGATTGCAGATTAAAGACTGGTTTTTCCCCGATTGGAAAGCGGGCGGCCACGGCCTAACCGATATCCGCAAAGCCCTGGCTTGGTCAGTCAACACTTATTTTTACTATTTGGGCGGGGGGTACAATGATTTTACCGGTTTGGGAGTGCGGCGCATTACCGATTACGCCCATCTGTTCGGCTTAGGCCAGCCCTTGGGCATAGATTTGCCGGGCGAGGCAGCCGGTTTTCTGCCGTCCAAAGAATGGAAAGAGAGCGTTAAAAAAGAGATATGGTATATCGGCGACACTTATCATTTGGCTATCGGCCAGGGAGACATAACGGCAACGCCGCTGCAGGTAGCGGCGTACACGGCGGTGTTCGCGAACGGCGGCATTTTGTATCAGCCGCATTTAGTCAAAGAATTGTTGAACAGCCAAGACGAGACGGCGCAGATAATAGAGCCGAAAATTTTGCGCCATGATTTTATTGAGGAAGAAAATGTTAAGCTGGTTCGGCAAGGAATGCGCGATTGCGTTACCTACGGCAGCTGCCTTAGTCTGGACTCTTTGCCGGTAACTTCCGCCGGCAAAACCGGCAGCGCGCAATGGTCCAGTGATTTAAGCGAAAAAACGCATTCTTGGTTCACTGGTTTTGCGCCCTTTGAGAACCCGGAAATCGTGATTACTGTTATCGTGGAAGAAGGCGGGGAAGCGACCGAGGCCGCCGTGCCGGTCGCTAAAAGGGTGCTGGAGTGGTATTTTGGGACAAGAAGCCATTAAAACATTAAAACACCTGCCCGCCCGCCTGCAACGTTGCAACAGTTGCGGGCAGGCAATGCTGCGCCTAGCGCTGCAGGCGGGAAAAAACAAAAAATAATATAATTTTTCAATAATTAGCACTCTTGACAGGGGAGTGCTAATTTTATATACTGGAAATATATGGAACTAAGGCAGCAGGAACTGCTCAAAATTATCATCAAAGAATACATCAAAACGGCGGAACCTATCAGCTCGGGCTTTTTAGTGGAAAAATTCAGATTGCCTTACAGCCCGGCGACAGTGCGCAATGAATTAGTAAAGTTGGAAGAAGAAGGCTATATTCATCAGCCGCATACTTCCGCCGGCCGCATCCCGACCATTAAAGCCTACCAATTTTATATTCGTAATTTTTTATCGCCTAAGCAACCCGCCGCCAAAGATACGAAAAATTTCAGCGACTTCCGAGGCGGCGAAGAGATATCCCTAAAACAGGCGGCCAAAGATTTAGCCGACTTGGCGGGACTGGCGGTTTTTTGGGCGTTCAGCCGCAACGATTTGTACTACACCGGTATTTCTAACCTACTGTCGCAGCCGGAGTTCGCGCCGGCGAGTAAGGTGATTGATGTTTCCCACGTCATTGACCAAATGGAAGACATTATTAACGAATTATATCCTCAAACCACCGTCGAGCCGCAGATTTTAATCGGAGACGACAATCCTTTCGGTGCTTTTTGCGGAGCAGTCATCACTAAATACCGCACTAACAGCGAGTACGGCATGTTCGGCATCATCGGCCCGGTGCGGATGGATTATGATAGGTGTTTGGGGTTGGTGGAATACATCAAGAATAACCTAAAATAGTTAATTTTTAATTTTATAATTTTTAAATAAATATTAAACCCTAATTTTTAAACCTGCCTGCCGGCAAGCAGGAATTAAAAATTACAAAATTTAAAATTTATTCTATGGACAATAAAGAAGCAACCAAAGATGAAAATGAAGAAGAGCAAGAAACAATTAACGATACTGTCAAAGACCTAGAGTACAAATGGAAGCGCGCGCTGGCGGATTACCAGAATTTGCAGAAAGAAACCGCCAAAGAAAAAGCGGAATTCGTTAAATTCGCCAATAGCGCAATACTCATGGAAATTTTGCCGGTGTACGAAAATTTAAAAACCTCGCTGGAACATGCCGATGAGAATAATCATGACGCCTGGCTAAAAGGCATTAAGCATGTAATCAAGCAATTTGAA
>MFFV01000015.1:0-6130 GCA_001777995.1 Candidatus Falkowbacteria bacterium RIFCSPLOWO2_02_FULL_45_15
AATCAACAAATCAGCTACCAATAGCACAAATTCTATTCGTAATATTCGTAGCGAATTTATAAATTTGTGGGGTAGTAAAGTTATTAAAATTATTAAAATGTCCCAACCCAAACAAAAACTCTTAATCATTGACGGCAACGCGCTGATTCACCGCAGTTTTCACGCCTTGCCGACGACCATGCGCACTAAGCGCGGCGAGATAACGAACGCCGTTTATGGCTTTACGCTCGTGCTATTAAAAGCGCTGAAAGAGTTTAAACCGGAATATGTGGCGCTGACGCTGGATAAAAAAGGCCCGACCTTTCGGCATCAGGAGTACAAAGAATATAAAGCGACTCGGGTGAAAGCGCCGGACGAATTATACGAACAAATTCCGCGCGTTAAAGAAGTGGCGGCCGCTTTTAATATCCCGATTTTTGAGCAGCAGGGCTATGAAGCCGATGACTTAATCGGAACGATTGCGCGTCAGCCGGGAAAAAACGTTGAAAGTATTATCGTAACCGGCGATATGGATACTTTGCAGTTAGTCAACGACCGCACGAAAGTTTACACCATGAGCCACGGCCTTTCCGACAGCCTGCTTTATGACGCTAAACAAGTTGAACAGCGCTTCAACGGTTTAAAGCCCGAGCAAATGGTTGATTATAAAGCCCTGCGCGGCGATCCGTCCGACAACATCCCCGGCGTGCCGGGCATCGGCGAAAAAGGGGCGATTGATTTATTGCGCGAATTTACAACACTGGAGAATCTTTATGACCACATAACACGCGACACAAAACAGGTAACCCGGATAAAACCAAGGACACTGGAGCTCCTTAAAGAACATAAACAAGAAGCGTTTTTAAGTAAAAAATTGGCGACCATCGTCTGCGATGTGCCGCTGGATTTTAATTTAGCGCGCGCGCGGACGCGCGACTTTGACACTAACGAAGTAGTGCGCGTTTTTAATGAGCTGGAATTCCGCTCGCTTTTGCCCAAACTGCAGGAATTAAACAAAAAACTGCAACCGACTAACAAAACGGCGGATGAGGAGCAGAATAAATTTGCCTACGTGCGGCAGCATTTCAACTATCAGCTGATTGACACGGCAATAAAGTTTAAAAAATTCTTGGCGGAATTAAAGTGGCAGGATGAGTTTGCGTTTGACACGGAAACGGCAAACTTTAATCCGCTGGAGGCGAAACTTTTAGGCGTCAGCTTTTCCTGGGCAGAAAAACAGGCGTATTACGTCCAAGTCAAAAGTCAAAAGTCAAAAGTCAAAAAGCAGGAAAGTTTATTTGCCGGTAACGCGGAAACGCGCCCGGGCGCGTCTGCCAAAGCGGGAGTAGACATTGATTTAATTATTAAAGAATTAAACCCGATTTTTGGAAACGGCAAAATAAAAAAAATCGGGCATAACATCAAATTTGACGCGGAAGCTTTGGAAAGCAACGGCCTGCCCGTTGCCGGCATTGATTTTGACACAATGGTAGCTTCTTACCTGTTAAATCCGGGCACGCGCCAGCACAATTTGGACGCCGTCACCTTTAATTATTTAAACTACCAAAAAATTTCTAAAGACGACCTGCTCGGCAGCGGACGCAATAAAATCAGTTTTTCCCAAGCGCCCGCCGAACGGCTCGCCCTATATTCTTGCGAGGACGCGGACTTTACTTTCCGGCTGTATAAAAAACTCGCGCCCGAACTTAAAAAGCAAAAATTAGACGAACTCTTCCGCGACATTGAAATGCCGCTCGTTCGCGTTCTGGCGGAAATGGAAAAAACCGGCATCAAACTGGATATTGCCTACTTGGCTGAATTGGAAAAAAATTTCTCTAAAGAACTGCGAGAGCTGGAACGAAAAATTCAAGCGCTGGCCGGCAAAACTTTTAACGTTAATTCCCCGCAACAGTTGCAGGAAATTTTATTTGTCAAACTAAACATTCCGACGCACTTGATAAAACGCACCAAAACGGGATATTCCACCGGCGCGGATGAATTATCTAAACTTAAAGGCCAGCATGAAATTATTGACTTAATCGTGCGCTACCGCGAACTCGCCAAACTGCAAAATACCTACATTGAAGCGCTGCCCAAACTGGCGGACAAAGCCGGCCGCGTGCACACCAGTTTTAACCAAACGATTACCGCGACCGGCCGCTTGTCTTCGTCAGAACCAAACTTACAAAATATCCCCGCGCGCACGGACGAAGGCAAAAAAATCCGCCGCGCTTTTATCGCCCGCCGCGGTTACAAATTAATTTCGGCTGACTATTCCCAAATTGAACTGCGCCTCGCGGCGGCGATGGCGAGTGACTCTAAAATGATCGCGGCGTTTAAGCGCGGCGAAGATATTCATACCGCAACCGCGGCGGCAATTAACGAAGTGCCGCTTACGCAAGTTACCCCCGCGATGCGCCGCGAAGCCAAAGCGATTAATTTCGGCATCATCTACGGCCAAGGCGCTTTTGGTTTGTCGCAGACGGCGGACATTCCGCAATATAAAGCCAAAGAATTCATTGATAAATATTTTAAAACTTATACCGGCGTTAAAAAAATGATTGATAAATTCGTTAAAGACGCGGCAATCACCGGCCGCGCCGAAACGCTCTTTGGCCGCATCCGCCAAATCCCCGAAATCAACTCCTCAACCTTGCAAATCCGCAAAGCCGCCGAGCGCACGGCGATTAATACGCCGCTCCAGGGCACGGCCGCGGACATTATGAAAATCGCGATGATTAACGTGCATAACGCCCTTGCTAAGTTCGGAGAAGATGCTAAAGTATTACTTCAAGTGCACGATGAATTGGTGATTGAAGTTAAAAACGATTTGATTAAAAAAGTCGCTGACATCGTTAAAGAGGATATGGACAATGTGATAAAGTTAAAAGTGCCGATTATCGCCGAGGTAGAAGTCGGCAATAATTGGGAAGAAATGGAAGAGGTAAAAAGTTAAAAGTTATAAAGTAAAAAAATGAATATAAAAAAAATAAAAAAATTTAATGGCAAAACAGATATTGCAAACAGCATAATTGTTGGTGACTGTTTTGTGGAAATGAAAAAAATCAAAGATGAAATTTTTGATATGGTGTTTGCTGATCCACCATATAACATGCAACTACAAAATGAGTTATACCGGCCAAACAAAACTAAAGTCGATGCAGTTGATGACGCATGGGATCAATTTGACAGTTTTGATGCCTATGACAAATTCACAAAAAAATGGTTAATGGAAGTAAAAAGATTAATGAAAAAAAATGCTACAATATGGGTTATCGGATCCTATCATAATATTTTCAGAGTCGGTAATATAATGCAAGATTTGGGTTTCTGGATACTAAATGATGTGCACTGGATAAAATCAAATCCTATGCCAAATTTTAAAGGCGTTCGATTTACTAACGCAACTGAAACTTTAATTTGGGCCGTGAAAGATAAGAAGGTCAAAAATTATACTTTTAATTATGAGGAGATGAAAAAATATAACAGAAACAAACAAATGAGAAATGACTGGTACTTTGGCATTTGTAACGGCAGTGAAAGATTGAGAGACAATAATGGCCAAAAAATTCATTCCACACAAAAACCCTTGCCATTATTAGAAAGAGTTATTTTGGCGTCAACAAAGGAAAGTGATTTAGTGTTTGATCCATTTGCTGGCACCTGTACCACCGCTGTGGCTGCTTATAGACATCAAAGAAAATTCACAATGATTGAAAAAGAGGAATTTTATATTGATTGGGCATTAAAAAGATTTAATAAAAATTTTCAAACCCCATTATTTAAAAACTAACTTTATAACTTATGAGTGATCAAAAAATTAAGGCGTTAATTAAAGAATCTGTGCTTAAACTTATTAATAACACAATTTCTGATAAAAAAATTAAAAAAATTGTTAGCAAACATGAAGTAAAGACGCATTTTGTGCCTATGAAATATAGAATCTTGGGCGGTCTTTTGCAATCCCTAAATATCCAATTTGGAAATTTTATTGAAGTGTTAATACATACCATTGTCGAAAGAGAAAAAGGATTGGAAATTATAACCGCTTTATCAGGTAGGAAAAACATACCACTTTCTTTATCGGCGAAAACGGATTCTTTGATAGATCAATTTATCACTGAACGACAAGTGAATACTGATAAGCAACTCTCTAAACAATTTGAAGCATTCTTAAGCAAGATCGTTGTCGCTCAAAAATCAAACGACAGCTCAAACATAAAAAAACATGACATTGATGTTTTATTTAAAGATAAAAAAACTAATGTGATGTATTATTTAGAAGTTAAGTATGACGATAATCACGACACCGGCAAGTTTGTGGATATAAACAGAAAATTTTTAAAAACTTATGCTGGTTTAGTAAAAACTTTAAATATCAAGGATGTAAAACAGTTAAAGCCGATTTTGTACTATTTGAATCGTAAAATAATGAAAGGAAATATTTATGTCCCGGAAGAAACGCATATTTACCGCGGCGAAAAGTTATTTAAAGAATTCTTTGCTATTCAGTATGAAGATTTAGACGACTGTCTAAAAAATGTAAGTGAGGATGAAGAGATAATAGCAATTTTTGACAATCTTTATAAAAAAATTAGATACGGAAAATGAATAATTGCAACAAAATTTCGTAAGGCACGCATTCAATGACCTTAAAATTCTTAAACGACAAAAAACTCTGCCTTTTGGGCCTGGGCATAGAAAACCAGGCCTTGCTTAAATTTTTGTTAAAACACAAAATTAAAGCCGACATAACCGTTTGCGACGCGCGCCAAAACATAACCTCACCCGCCTTCGGCTCCCTCTCCTTAGTAAGGAGAGGGCACGGGGTGAGGTGGCGATTAGGAAAAAATTACGATAAAAATTTGGATGAATACGACATAATCTTCCGCATCGCCGGCTACCCCTTGTTTACCAAAAATATTATTAAAGCCATGATTAAGGGGGTAGCCGTATCCAGCGCGACAAAGCTTTTTTTTGACCTTTGCCCGACGAAAAACATCGTCGGCGTTACCGGCACCAAAGGCAAAGGCACAACCGCGAGCTTAATTTATGCTATCCTTAAGGCCGCTAAAAAATGCGTTTACCCCCACGCCTCGCGAGGCGTGGGGGTGTATTTCGGCGGCAATATCGGCACGCCGATGTTTTCTTTTATGGATAAAATCAAGCCGGGCGACTGGGTAGTGCTGGAATTATCCAGTTTTCAGCTGGAAGACCTTGATTGCTCCCCGCAGATTGCCGTATTCACCAACTTTTTTCCCGACCACTTGGCGGCCGCCGACCCGCTTAACCCTAACTACCATAAAAATGTGGTAACCTACTGGAACGCCAAAGCCAATATTTTTTCCCATCAAAGCGCGCGCGACGTTTTAATCGCCGGAGACCCGCTGCAAGAAATGGTCGCCCTGTCCGGCGCCAAAAGCAAAGTCATTTACTTTGCCAAATCAAACCTGCCGACCAAACTCATCGGCGAACATAATAAGCGCAACATCGCCGCGGCAATACTAGCGGCGCAGGCGGCTGGCGTTAACCAAAAAATTATTGGACAAAGCGTTAAAAAATTTAAGGGCCTGGAACACCGGCTGGAATATGTAACTGCTAAAAATAACATTCGTTATTTTAATGATAGTTGCGCCACTAATCCAGACACGGCTATAACCGCTATCACTGCTTTTCGCTCCAATTCAATTATTTTAATTGCTGGCGGATCAGATAAAGGCTATGATTTTTCAGCTTTAGCCGAAACAATAAAACAATCGGTAAAATCTTTAATACTACTGCCGGGTGAGGGCACAAAAAAAATGACTCTATCGTTAAAAAAAATAAAATACCAAAATATTTTTTTCGCCAGTAATATGGCGCGAGCGGTTGAACAGGCAAAAAAAACAGCCGCGGCTGGCGACATCGTTTTGCTTTCGCCCGCCTGCGCTTCTTTTGGCATTTTTAAAAACTATAAAGACCGCGGCTGGCAGTTTAAAAAAATGATTCTCCATAAATAACTTTGTATGGGCTGCATTATAACTTTCCTTTCCCTATCATTCGCGGCATTCCTGCCTACCCTGCCTACCGGCAGGCAGGCGGCAGGCAGGCGCATTTACCCCGTGAAATATTTATCAATTTCACAGGGTGAATCTGAGTTGGTATAAGTCCG
>MFFV01000015.1:6213-7366 GCA_001777995.1 Candidatus Falkowbacteria bacterium RIFCSPLOWO2_02_FULL_45_15
TAAACTATTTGAACAATATGATTGGCATCTTTGATTCCGGCCTCGGCGGTCTGACAATTTTAAAATCAATTTTAAAAACATTGCCAGATTACGATTATACCTATTTAGGCGATAACGCCCGCGCGCCGTACGGCAATAAATCGCAGGAAATAATTTATCGCTATACTGCCGAGGCGGCTGACTGGCTATTTCAGCGGGGCTGCCGACTGATTATTCTTGCCTGCAATACCGCTTCCAGCAAGGCCCTGCGTCAAATTCAACGGGAGTATTTGCCATCAAAATACACTGGCCAAAAAATTAATGTTTTGGGCGTTATCCGGCCGTTGGTGGAAGAAGTCGCCCGTCTGCCAAAAATTGAACGGGTGGGAATAATTGGGACTAAAGCGACCGTCGGTTCACAAGTATATGAAACTGAATTACACAAACTAAACCCTGATTTAAAAGTATTTTCGCAAACCGCACCCCTGCTTGTTCCCTTAATTGAAGAAGGCTGGATTGACAAGCCGGAAACCAAAATGATACTGAAAAAATATCTGCGGCCGCTCAAAACCAAACAAGTGCAAGCGCTTATTTTAGCTTGCACGCATTACCCGTTTTTATTGCCGGAAATTCGCCATTTTATGACTAAACGCGTTGCTGTGCCGGACCCGGGCGAAATTGTGGCTCAAAGTTTAATAAATTATTTGCAACGCCACCCAGAACTGAACATCCGGCCGACATCCGGACCGACTGTGCGATTTTATACAACTGATGACCCGGTAAAATTCAAGCAGTTGGGGGAAAAATTTTTGGGACGGAAAATGGAGAGCGTAGATAAAATCGAATTGTAAAAATAATATTAGATATTTGCAACGCACAAAAATAATTTGCTTTCGTAGCGTAATATCTCAATATCCTAATATCCAATATCTTAAAATAATTATGGTAATCTTTCTTTATGGTTCTGACTCCTTTCGCAGTAGAGCCAAATTAAACCAACTCATTGAACAATTTAAAAAACAGCGCGACCCGCAGGGCAACAACGTGGTCAAAGTAGACGGCGCTAAAACGAGCTTAGACGAAATCAACAGTAAAATCGCTTCCGCCTCGCTGCTGGCGGAAAAACGGCTGCTGGTCGTTGAAGAGTTATTCAGCCACCGCGAAGAAACTATTT
>MFFV01000016.1:0-998 GCA_001777995.1 Candidatus Falkowbacteria bacterium RIFCSPLOWO2_02_FULL_45_15
TCTAAAACCTGCGTCGGGTGATAATTTTTTAAATCATTTGTCTTTTCCGGCCAGCCTAATGTGCTGAACGTCCACATGCCGGAGGAAAACCAGGTGTCTAATACGTCTGAATCCTGCACCCAGCCATCGCCGGGTTTTTCTTCGCCGACAAACGTTAAGATTTCTAATTTATATTTCCAACCCGGTTGCCACGCTTTTTTCTTCCGCCAGTCTTCGTCTATGGCCTGCTCCCAAGTTTTATTATTCAATAATACTTCCAGCGCCAGTTGCGGCGCTTTATGCGCGACAAGGGCGATTCTTTGGCCGGCATATTTATCCATTACTTCCGCTAAAAATTCTTGTACTCTCTTCTCTACGTCTCTATAGCTTTCTCCCTTTGGACATGGCGCGGTAATAAAATTTTTCTCTTGCGCCTCAAACTTTTTATTATCGCTTCTGGTTAAATCGCCATAATCACATTCACGTAATCTTTGGTCTTGAATAATTTCGTATTTATTGCCAAAAGCAACAGTTGCAGTCTCAACCGCCCGTTTTAAATCCGAACAAAACACTGCGTCAAATTTTTCCTCCTTAACAATTTCTTTTAATTCATGCGACTGCTTAATACCCAATTCTGATAATGCAACATTATAATGTCCCGATGCTTTTACTTTTTCGTTATCTAGCGTAGTTCCATGAACATAGTAAACAATCTCTACTTTGTCACTTCTTACTTCTAACTTCTTACTTCTAACTTTTTTGTAGTAAGCCGGAATCCGGTGCCCGTACCAAATCTGCCGGCTGACGCACCAGTCGTGCAAATTCTCCATCCAGTCCAAATATCTTTTGCTAAATCGCTCCGGCACAAATTTAATCTCGCCTTTTTTGGCAACTTCAATCGCTTTTTCTTTTAAGGATTTATCGCCTAATTTTTTTAATTTTTTGTCCACGCTGACAAACCATTGCTTTGACAGCAAGGGTTCAATGGCGGCGGCGCAGCGATAACATACCGCCAAATT
>MFFV01000016.1:1012-3769 GCA_001777995.1 Candidatus Falkowbacteria bacterium RIFCSPLOWO2_02_FULL_45_15
CAAATTATGCTCATAGCCGTCTTCAATATGGTCAATCAAAGCCATCGCTTCCATGTCTTTGACGATTTGCTCGCGCGCCTGCGCTGTGGTCAGCCCCTCGTACTTGCCGCAGTTTGCCATCATTTTGCCTTCCTCATTGATAATTTGCTTCATGGGCAAATGATGCCGCTGGGCGATTTCATAGTCGGTAAAATCGTGCGCCGGCGTTACCTTAATTGCGCCCGAACCAAACTTCTGGTCCACGGCTCTATCCGCTACAACCGTAATTTCAAACTCACCTAAGACCCCGGGTATCATATATTTTTTGCCAACCATGTCTTTATACCTCTCATCACCCGGATAAACCGCAACCGCCGTATCGCCTAACTTTGTTTCTGGCCGCGAGGTCGCCAAAACGAACGGGCCGTATTTTAACCAGTACAATTTTCCGATTTCTTTTTTATATTCCACTTCATCGTCCGCGAGCGTTGATTGGCAGCGCGGACACCAATTAACAACTCTATAACCGCGATAAATCACGCCTTCGTTATACATCTCAATAAACATCCGCTTCACCGCCGCCTGCCGCGCTTCGTCCAAAGTAAACGCCTCGCGCGACCAATCCAATGACGCGCCGGTTTTTTTCAGCTGATGAATGATGGTGGCTTGCGTTTCTTTGACGAACTTCCAAACTTCCGCCAAAAATTTTTTTCTCCCTAAACCATGGCGAGTTTGCTTTTTTTCCTGCCATAATTTTTTTTCCACCACGTTTTGCGTGGCAATCGCCGCGTGGTCCGTGCCCGGAATCCAAAGCGCGCGTTTGCCGCTCATGCGGTGATAACGGATTAAAATATCAGTAATCGCCACCATTACCATATGGCCTAAATGCAGTTTGTCGGTAATATTGGGCGGCGGCAAAACAACCGTAAAGGCATCCGCGTTCTGTTTACAAATTTTTTTAGCGACGCAAACGTCCGGATTAAAAAATCCGGAGCGTTCCCACTTTTTGTAAATTCCGTCTTCGTAATCAGACGGATTGTAGGCCTTGGGTAATTCTTTGTTCATAATCTTATCTGTCATCCCCGCGAAAGCCATGCCTACCGGCAGGCAGGCGGGGATCTAAATACCGTTGTATTATAAAACTACCAAATTTAGCCGTTGTTGGCAAGAAAAATCGCCACGCTTGACCATCTTAAAAAACTGCCTTATACTGCCAAGCTTGCCCTGTTGAATCTGCTGCTTATATTCAACAGGGCTCCCCTTTCTGCTCATGCTTTTTTTTAAATTTAACCCCACACCTACCCATAGGCGTGGGGTTGTACCCTTGCCTCGGGTAATACCCCGATTGCTCCGGATTACGCGGGGCTTGCTTAACTTCCCCACCCATCTTATAATATTATGATTGGCAATTCGTGGCATTCGTATAGTTGCAGGAACAATTAAATCCGTAGGCGATATTCGCCCGCCTGCAACCCGCCCACAGCTACGCAGTTGCTGGCGGGTAGCACTGCGGGCAGGTATTAAAGGTTCGCTAATCATTTAAACCCCAATCAACTTTTTGAACTATGCTTACCGAAGACCAACAAATTTTTGAACAAATAGCCAAAGCAAAAAAGATTCTGGTGACTTTTCGGCGGGATTATACCGGGGACGCGATCGCCTCGGCCTTGGCGCTTTATTTATGGTTAAAAAAATTGGACAAACAGGTCACGCTAGCGGCGGACGGCTTCTCCAGCCCCCACGCTTTTTCTTGGTTGCCGCACATTAATGAAATCCGCACCGACATTAAAACCGAGAAACGATTCGTCATCTCGCTTTCTACCCGCCACGCCGCCGCCAGAGAAATCAGCTACCAGCATAAAGAGGGGCGGCTGGAGTTTATCATCACCCCTCAAGACAGCCAATTTAAGCCGGATGAAGTTTCCGCGCGGGCGGAAAGCCACGGCTATGATTTAACGATTGTCGTCGCCAGCCCGGATTTAGAATCTCTGGGCCAAATATACCATCGTAATACCGACTTTTTCTTTGACACCCCCGTAATCAACATTGACCACCACCCTCACAACGAGGAGTTCGGCCAAATCAACAAAATTAAAATCACGGCCATTTCTACCACGGAAATATTATTTGAGCTGATTAATAATTACGCGGCGGAAATTATTGACGAACAGTTGGCGACTTATTTGTTAACCGGCATTTTTGCCGAAAGTAAAAGTTTCAAAATCGGCTCCCTTACGCCCAACTCGCTGCTCGTCGCAAGCCAACTGGTCGCTTTGGGAGCGGACCGGGAAACCATTGTCCGCTATCTTTATCAAAGCCGCGATTTAGGAACTTTGAAACTCTGGGGCCGGGTGCTCGCTAAATTAAAGAGTGATTGGCAGGGCAAGCTCGTCTGGTCGTCTTTGAATAAAATTGACTTTGAGAAAACCGGCGGCGATATCGCCAATTTATCAGACGTCATAGAGGAATTGATTGTCAACGTGCCGGAAGCGGAAGTGATCGTGCTTTTGATAGAAAATCACAATCAGGGCCGGCAAACTGAAATTCAAGTACACACTACGCGCAATATCAACGCCGTTTCCTTGCTTAAAGAATATGAGGCGACTGGTTCCAAGAACAGGGCAACCGCTTTGCTGACTAAGCCGGTAAACGAAGCGGAAACAGAAATTATTTCTAACCTAAAAAATAAGCTTGCGAAACTGCCGATATAAATTTATAATAACCCCAGCGGGGCTCGTAGTTCAGTTGGTTACCCGCCGCGAGCTTACGCACGCAGGC
>MFFV01000016.1:3777-18831 GCA_001777995.1 Candidatus Falkowbacteria bacterium RIFCSPLOWO2_02_FULL_45_15
TTGCGAAGCTATTGGCGGGGAGCGTCATAAAAAGCTGTTGATATACAAGGGGTAAACAATTATTTAATATAGGGTTCGTAGCTCAGTTGGTTAGAGCGTTACGTTGACATCGTAAAGGTCAGAGGTTCGAATCCTCTCGGACCCACCAGAATCAAACTTTTCCAAAGGAGAATAAAGAATGGCGGCAAAAATTGAAAAGAAAAAAATTTTTCCGAGCGGCAGAATTACTATTTTATCCCAACAACTGGAAGGCATAAAAACAGAATTAGACTTAAGCGGTCAAAAAACTTTAATTTCGGCTGGTGAAAGAATTGAAGAAGCTCTTTATCTGCTGCGCACCGCCCAACAAGAGTTGCGGAGCGAAAACGATAAACAATGAACATATATTGCTTATCAAAAAAAGAAGCGTCATTATTAACGCTTCTTATTTTTTATCCTCAACTATTGCTTATTTTATCAAATACTTTTATAATAAAAATAGTTTTTACCAATTTAAAATAAATTATTATGGATTTTTTCCGAAAACTTACCGGGCTAAACCAAGGCAAAGCTAATATTAATGTTAACACCGCCCCGTCATCAAAAGCGGCGGACAATCAGCCGGAAGAGCAATGGCTGGCGGACGATTATGAAGAAGGTCAGCTCGCTATTGACGTTTACCAAAGCAAAGACGCCATTATCGTGAAATCAACGATCGCGGGCGTAAAACCGGATGATATTGATATTTCCATTAATAACGACCTGCTGACCATTCGGGGCACGAGAAAAATGGATGAACAAATATCCACTGAAGATTATTTTTACCAGGAATGTTATTGGGGCAGTTTTTCCCGCTCAATTATTTTGCCGGTGGAAGTTAAGCCGGACCAGATTGAAGCGACGATTGAAAACGGCGTGCTGACGATTTTTTTGCCCAAAGCGCAAACTGCCAAACAAATTGAGGTTAAAATAAAAGAATAAAGTATGCCGACGACAAAAGCGACTACCGACAGAATTGAGGGGGAAAACGCGGTCTTATTAACTACGGCGGCGGCTGTCAGATTGCCGCTGGCTTTGCTGCCAAATAACATCAAAGAGGGCGATGTGGTAAATATTATTATTAATTTAGATGGCGAAAAAACTGCAGCCGATAAAGCAATCGCAAAAGAGATGCTTAACGAAATACTGAAAAACGAAACGGCTTAACTAATTTGCCCGTGAGTTGCTTCGCCCCCCCCATGCTGTGAAGCGAGCAAAAAAAGAACCCCAATTAAGTTTACTGAATAAGTCAAACGAGACTAAGGCGTCCTGGGCATCTCAAGCTAGAGGGCGGCTGTCTCGTTTTTTTACCGCTAAAACGGTGCGGCGGCTACGCTGGTTATTCGCCGGCAGCGTGATTATGGTTACTATTTACCTGACTGCTTCGGCCGCCTATTTAATGCATCAGCGGCTATATCAGGATAAATTTTTTAACGGCCTTAAAATCGCTAACGCCTCTCTGGGCGGCAAAACCTTAACGGAAGCGCGCCGGCTGCTTACGCAACGCACTGACGCTTTTAGCCGCGAGGGAGTAACTATTATTTATCAAAACAAAAAATTAAACGTTCCGGCTTCGGTTATCGCCCCCGACCCCGATGCTTCTTTTGACCTCTTTGCTTTCAACCCGGAGGATTCACTCCAAGCTCTGCTGGCTATAGGCAGAAACGAGAGTGACTTAAAAAACATTAAAGAGCAATTACTCGCTTTCATTTTTACGGCTAATTCCCCCGCGTCTTTTTATTTAGATGAGCCCAGATTGCTCTCCCTGCTTAAGGAAAATTTCAGCCAGTTTGAAAGCCAAGCCAAGGACGCCGAAATTATCTTTAAAAATAACGAATTAACGATTGCGCCGGAAAGCTACGGAAAAATTTTCGATTACGACGGCCTGTTGGCGCAAATTAAAAATCGGCTTGCTTGGCTGGACAGCCGACCGGTTAGGCTGACTCTACAAACCGATTACCCCGCTATTTACGCGGAGCAAATAGACGCGGCTTTATTGGAACAAGCAAAAACAATTCTCCAGTTAGCGCCCATTAAACTTACTGCCTCCTCTACTGACCCGCTAGCCAAAGATAAAGAATGGGTTGTCAATAAAGAAAGGCTGACTGCTTTAATAACGGCTAAAAAATCAACCGGCGCTAATCAGCTTTTTATCGGCTTAAAACCAGAGGCTTGGGAAGAATATGTCCAAGCAGAATTAGTTCCCGGGGTGAATATCGAACCGGTTGACGCCAAATTTCAAATCACCAACGGCAGGGTAACGGAGTTTAAATCAAGCCGCAACGGCCAAACCATAAACATTGACGGCACTTTGACGCAACTGGAAAATGCCTTAGCCGCTGCCACCACTACTCCCGTAACGGCGGGACTATTGATAACGGAGGTGGCTAGCGCGGTTACTAACGACAACGTAAATGATTTGGGAATTAACGAATTGCTGGGGACGGGCGAATCAAATTTCGCCGGCTCGCCGCCGAATCGGCGCCATAATATTGCGGTGGGCGCGGCGGCGGTTAACGGCACTCTGATCAAACCGGCGGAGGAATTCTCGCTCTTAAAAACTTTAGGGACAATTGACGGCAGCACCGGCTATCTGCCGGAACTAGTGATAAAAGGAGACCAAACGGTGCCGGAATACGGCGGCGGATTGTGTCAAATCGGCACGACTGTTTTTCGAGCGGCGCTCGCTAGCGGCCTGCCGATTACCGAGCGGCGAAACCATTCTTATCGCGTGGCCTATTACGAGCCCGCCGGCATTGACGCTACCATCTATAACCCCGCGCCTGATTTTAAGTTCTTTAACGACACTGGCTACTACATTTTGATTCAAAGCCGCATTGAAGGAAATAATTTATATTTTGATTTCTGGGGGACAAAAGACGGCCGTTTGATAGAACAAACTAAACCAAAAATTTATAACATTACCCCGCCGCCGCCCGGCAAAATCATTGACACCGATAAACTGCCGCCCGGAGAAAAAAAATGCACGGAAAGAGCGCACAGCGGCGCCGACACCACCTTTACCTATACCGTAACTTACCCGAGCGGCAAAATTAATGAACAAATTTTCACGAGTCATTATCGTCCTTGGCAGGAAGTCTGTTTAGTCGGCGCGGCCGCCAGCTCAACGCCGGCAGTTTTGGATGCCCCGCCGCCGCCCGGTATTGAAAATTAAAACTTTTAATTTTAAATTATTTTATTTGCTTTTTTGTCGGCTGGTCTTTTTATTTTCTTGGCGCTCCCTGTGCATAACTTTTTTTAAAAAATCGTTTTTAACAAATTTTTCCAAATAAAAAAGTTGGCTTTAGCGGGACAGGCAGAAAAATTTTCTATCCGAAACCTCGAGCGTAAAGCCGGAAGAATCGAAAAGAAAACTCCCCATGCTTGTCGTGCCTATCCCGCTAAAGCCAACTTTTTATTTTATTTTTTAGTTTTTATTTTGAACCAAACATCTTAGCATAGCCTAATTATTTTGTCAAGCTAAAAAATTATTTTGTCGTAATTTTTTAGCTAATTTTAAACAAAAAATATCACCCTAAAACTAACTTTAGTTTAGTTTAACTTAATTTATAACTACCAAAATAAAAGGTTGCTTAAAATTTTTTATAATTACCGTCAGCGGCGCCGCCGACAAAAAATAAAAAATTGCCGTTATCGTCGCTAAGCCGTCAGAGACGCGCCCATAAAAAAATTTTTTAATTTATTAACTAAAAAATTATTGGCCGGAAAAAAATTTTCTAATCTATTGACAAACTAAAATTAGCTATTGTGAAGACAAAAAATTTTCTCTATACTATAAGTAGTGGTAAAAAATTGCGTCTCTAACGAAAAATACATTTTTAAAATTAGAGACAAGGAGGAAAGGGGGTGTACGCAATATGGCAAAGAAAAAAAAGAAAGCTACGAAAAAAAGAAGGAGATAATTTCTCTAACGCAAAAACCCCGCGCTCTCTGTTCCCCGCATTGCGGGAAACGAAGGGCGCGGGGTTTTTGATTTATACCGATTGCTCGGGATTAGAATAATTTTGCTTGTTTGTTGCTCGCTTTCTCCTCCGGACTAAAAATTTTAACCGTGCCGTATTGTCCGTCAAAGCCCGGCTCCACCATCAACTTTCCGGCTCGCACCCGCTTAATGCCTTCCGCGATTGCGGGCAAAGTATTTTTTAATATTTGCTCAAGCGGCTTATGGATTAAAATCTCCAGTTCACTGCCGCAATTTTTTATTAGGTTGTGATATTCTGTCTGCACCTGCCGCGCCGAGCGGCTTTTTATGCCCAACGCCTCGGCAATTATTTTATCAAGCTCCACTAATTTTTTATAATCCGGCGCGCCGACTGGTCTAAAGCCTAGCTCCCTGTCCGCCAGTTCCTCCACGCGGTAACATACCCCAAGCGTCAGCGGCTTTTTGCAAACCGGGCAAATGCCTTTTTGCTTTTTTGTTTCCGCCGGCGACAAGCGCAAGTTACAGGCGCGATGGCCGTCATAATGGTACATTCCTTCTTCCGGATAAAATTCTATGGTGTAAAGCAATCCACCGTATTTACTCTTAATGCCGCCTGCTCTTTTTTCAGCCGAACTATTTTGCATAATATCGTAAATGGCGTCGTAACTGATTTCGCTCATCTCAAAAGCATTGGCTTCGCGCGCGATGTTGGGCAGACTGTGCGCGTCCGAGTTGGAAAGTAAAGTTAAATTGTCCAGCGCCGACAGCCGCCAGTTCATCTCCGGGTCGCTTGATAGTCCGGTTTCATAAGCGTAAATGTAGTGGGTAAATTCGCCGAAACATTCTTCCGTTGAGTCAAAGCCGGATTTAGAGCCAAAAACAGCAAACCACGGCGTCCAGATATGTGCCGGAATAACCATAAATTTTTCATTTATCTCAAACAGTATTTTACATAATTCTATCGCCGACATGCCTAAAATCGGCCGGCCGTCCGAGCGAATATTATAATGCGCGTCCAAATATTTATTTAATTCTTCAACCGCCGCCAAGTTGGGCGCGAGCACGACAATATGTATTCTTCTGGTTTTTTCTCCTTGCTTATAAATTAATGCCAACTCGGTTGATAAGATAAATTTAACTTTACCGTCACTATTTTTTAACTTATATAAACCATTACCACCTTCTGCGCTTGAAGGCGACATTCCGGAATGTCGCCCTCCGACTGGTTCCAATTCATTGCAAATTGCGTCAAACCAAGCTGGATAAGTAAAATCGCCCGTGGCAATTATATCCACGCCTTTAACGCGGCACGTCTTGTCCAAATTTTCCAGAGTCAATTCTCGAGAACAGGCGCGCGAATAACGGGAATGAATGTGAAGGTCTAAGATTTGTTGCATATTTTTGCTTGTCATTCCGGGCGTAGCGAAGCGAAGGCCCGGAATCCAAAAAAAATAATTCAATATTTCTGGATGCCCGCATTCGCTGGCATGACATAAGTAGAGTATTTTTAGCGTAACAAATCTATTTATAAAAAGCAAAAGGTGAAGTTTGCCTTCACCTTACATGCAACTATCATTAATATGTCGGGCCGTCTCATTCAAACAGCGCGCTAATTGATTCTCCCTTATGCGAGCAAATAATTGCTCGAGCAATTAGAGGAGCGACTGATACTACCTCAATCTTATCGCACGCCCGAGCCGCTTCATTCAACGGTATGGTGTCTGTTACGATCAATTTATCAATCATTGATCGTCGCAAATCTTCCAGCGCTGATCCAGACAACACCGCGTGAGTGCAAAGCGCCCAGACAGCTTTTGCTCCGGCTACCCGCAGCGCTTGAGCAACGTTGATAATTGTACCGGCAGTGTCCACCATATCGTCAAACAATATCGCGTGCTTATCTCCAACCTCTCCTAAAATATGATGCACCTCGGCTACATTTGGCCGTGAACGCCTTTTATCAATCACCGCGATTGGGGCGTTATTTAATCGGACGGCTAAACCGCGCGCTCGGTCGGCTCCGCCAGCGTCAGGAGTGACGATGACGATATCGCCTAAATTTTCCCTATTTACCCGCTCGGCAAATATGGGACGGGCGTATAAATTATCAACCGGTCCGTCAAAAAATCCCTGAATCTGCCCGCAGTGCAAGTCAAGACTGATAAGCCGCCGCGCGCCCGAAGTTTTTAAAATTTTAGCCGCCCAACTCGCGCTAATCGGCTCGCGGGGCTTCTTTTTCCGGTCTTGCCGCGCCAGGCCAAAATAGGGAATAACAGCCGTAATGCTTTCGGCTGACGAACGAAAACAAGCGTCAATCATCAAACAAAGTTCCAAAAAATTTTCGCCCACCGGCTGGCAGGTAGACTGTAAAATGTAAACCTGCTTTCCCCGTATGTTATCATTTATTTCAATGCGCGGTTCGCCGTCGCTAAACCGGCTGATTAAACAGTTGGCGGGGTGATAATCTTTTAATTGTTCCGACTTCTGTAGCCGATGCTCAATTTTTTTGAAAAGTTCAAAGTTAGATGTACCCGATAAAAAGTATAGTTCGCCGTTCATGTTTATGCCCTCGTTTCTATAAAAATGTATGAAAGATCGTTATATTGGCAGTGTAAAGTAAATTTATAAAAAAAGCAAAACTCCCCTTCAAAAAACCTTGAAGAGGAGTTGATAAATTCCATATTTTTCCGATTAAACGCCCTTAAGAACGTCTATCATGGAATAAACTTTTTGTAGATAGGTTAAGTTATATCATGATTTCTGTCAACCTTATTGGCGCGTAAATTAAAAGAAAATCTTCTATCTACGAATTCCGCGCGTAGCACGAAGATGATAATAAAAGAAATAAAGCACATTATCTTGGCGACGGCCTACTCTCCCAGGGCATACGCCCAAGTACCACCCGCCCGCCACGCAAGCCGAGCCTTGCGAAGGCGTTGCGGGCGCGGTCGGCGCTGGCGGGCTTAACTTCTGAGCCCGCCACGCCACATATAAACTTTAGTGTATAATTCCCGGCATCGGCCTACTCTCCCAGGGCATACGCCCAAGTACCATCGGCGCTGACAGGCTTAACTTCCGTGTTCGAGATGGGAACGGGTGTGTCCCTGTCGCTCAAGACACCGGAAATTATAAACTAAAATTATGTGGCGGGGTGAAAGATGGGATCAGGTGTGACCCCGCCGCTCAAGCCACCAAGACAATATGCTTTATTCCTATTTTTGTAGTATTGGTAAGTTTACCCCGTGAAATAAGTTTGCCTGCGGCAAACATTTCACGGGGTGAATGAAAACTAAAAGGTGAAGAGTAATGGTTTATTAGTACCCCTCGGCTGAACGCGTTACCGCGCTTACACCTAGGGCCTATCAATCCCGTCGTCTACGGGAAACCTATGAAACCTAATCTTGCAGACAGCTTCGCGCTTATATGCTTTCAGCGCTTATCTAAACCGAACGTGGCTACCCAGCGGTGCCCTTGGTAGGACAACTGGTACACCAGAGGTTCGTGCTTCCCGGTCCTCTCGTACTAAGGAAGCGCCTGCGCAAGTTTCTGCGCCCACAGTGGGTAGGAGACCAACCTGTCTTACGCTATATTTAATTCACTTGTTGCCAAGTGCGTGGACTATACCATCATCCCAATGCTACTTGGGAGGTCAACGTGTTAGCCCCGCAAAATGCGGGACTCTCTCCATTTAAGGATCAGTCTCTACGGGGTTAGATTATGCCTTTTTCTTTTCTTTGAATAATTGAGTTCTCTAAATTTATCAATTAACTGCGCTAATTCACTAAAGCTTTTTTGATTCTTAACCTCTGTTTTTAACTTTAATATTGCAATCATTAAATCCGCTTGTTTTCTTTTTAAGATCAAATAAGGCTTGATGATGGAAAGAAAATTAATAATTTCATCTTGTTTATTTATAACATATTCTAATATGCCATCTTTTCTTTCACGCATATAACCACAACCTATCAGAGCACAAACTCTCTGAAAATTTTCAGCTTCTTTTTTAGATTGGAACAAGGCAACGCACGGAGAAACCTGAAATCCAAACCGATAGGTTGGATTTGGTTTGAGCCGCACATAAATACTGCCGTCTCCATCTAAAAAACCAGCTAAATAAGATTTGGTTGTGGCGAAAATTTTTGTAGACATAATAAACTTCCCTCGGTATTATCCTAACATGCGACAGGTTAAAATGCAATTCGTTAGGGTTTCACCGATATGAGTTGACTTTTTCAATCCCGATTTCTCAGGAAAGCCGCCGTCTTGACGGTTTGAACCCAGCTCGCGTGCCGCTTTAATTGGCGAACAGCCAAACCCTTGGGAGCTTCTCCACCCCCAGGATGCGACGAGCCGACATCGAGGTGCCGAACCTGGTCGTCGATATGGACTCTTGGACCAGACTAGCCTGTTATCCCCGGAGTAACTTTTATCCGATGAGCTTCCGCCGTCCTATTTCGAACGGTCGGATCACTAAGTTCCGCTTTCGCGACTGCTTGACTGGCAAGTCTCGCAGTAAAGCTGGCTTATGCCTTTACACTATCTCTCGGGTTTCAATTCCGAGATAGCCAACCTTTGTAAACGCCTCCGTTACTTTTTGGGAGGCATCCGCCCCAGACAAACTACCCGCCAGATACTGTTCCCTTCCCGGATAACGGGAAAAGGTTAGTGTTTCAGCATGCTAAGGGTGGTATCTCACTGGCGTCCCGCATTGCTGCGGGACTCCCACCTATACTGAACAGAGCAAACCGAAACACAATATCAAGTTGTAGTAAAGCTTCACGGGGTCTTTTCGCCCTACTGTGGGTAATGAGCATCTTCACTCATCTTGCAATTTCGCCGAGTCCCTCGTTGAGACAGTTCTCAAGTTGTTATGCCATTCGTGCAGGTCGGAACTTACCCGACAAGGAATTTCGCTACCTTAGGACGATTATAGTTATCGCCGGCGTTCATCAGCGCTTCGGATCAAAGCTTCGCCCCGATTGCTCGGGATTAACCTCTCCCCTTAACGTTCTGACACTGGCCAGGCATCACCCCCTATACATCCTCTTACGAGTTAGCAGGGAGCTGTGTTTTTGGTAAACAGTCACTTGAGATCGGTCGCTGCGGCCCCGATAAATCGAGGCAGGCCTTATTGCGAACTTACGACCGCTTTTTTGCCGAGTTCCTAAACGAAGGTTCTCTCGTGCACCTGAGGCTACTCGCCTCGCCTACCTGTGTCGGTTTACGGTACGGTTGCTGTTTTATTTTTATCCCGTCTAACGACGGAAAACTCTAGAAGTTTTTCTGGGCATCAGCTCCACTCAAATTGTCTCAGGCATTGCCTTTGACTTCTACCGCCAGCTTTGAGCGAAATTGTCCCGGATTTGCCAAGGACGGCTCAATGCTGGCAGTAACGCCCATACCATAGGACGCTCAAACTTAACTAATGCGTCACTCCTTTGAAATAAAACAGTAGTTGCCGAATATTGACGGCATCTTCCATCGGCTACCCCCGCACTACACGGGACTCACCTTAGGACCGACTAACCCTGGGCCGATTTGCGTTGCCCAGGAACCCTTAGGCTTACGGTGGGCAGGGTTTTTACCTGCCTTTTTGCTACTTATGCCAACAGTCTCGCTTCGCTGCGCTCCACCCTGCCTCGCGACAGAGCTTCAATGCCCAGCAAATGCTCCTCTACCATGTCCCGATGCTTTCGCATCGGCACATCCACAACTTCGGTACTATGCTTAGCCCCGATAAATTTTCGGCGCGCGGCAACTTGACTAGTGAGCTGTTACGCTTTCTTTAAAGGATGGCTGCTTCTAAGCCAACCTCCTAGTTGTCGCAGTCGCGACACCACCTTTTACACTTAGCATAGATTTAGGGACCTTAGTTGGTGATCATGGGCTGTTTCCCTTTTGACTAGTGAAGCTTAGCCCCCACAGTCTGACTCCCGGATTACGCCTATAGGGATTCGGAGTTTGTCTAAAGACGGTTATCTTAACGATCCCGCCCTTAATCAGTGCTCTACCCCCTATAGTTAGCATCCGAGGCTAGCCCAAAAGCTATTTCGAGGAGAACCAGCTATCGCCGAGTTCGATTGGAATTTCTCCGCTAACCACAGCTCATCCCCTAGTGTTGCACGGCTAGTGGGTTCGGTCCTCCTGCCGTCTTTCGACGACATTCAACCTGGCCATGGCTAGATCACCCGGCTTCGGGTCTTGTCCATGCGACATTCTTACAAATAAGGCAGGAGACTAAAGGGTCTCCTTCCTTATAAGTAAGATACGGGCTATTAACCCTCGCTTTCACTACACATCTGCTCCGAATGGAGCTTATGTTAGCCGCATAGAACAAACTCGTTGGCTCATTCTTCAATAGGCACACCGTCATCCCGCCCTTTCCATTCACCTTTCGTTTTTACATCATCTTTGCTAAGCGAAGCGACTTCGTCTCTAGCCGATGATATAAAAAACTTAAAGATGCGCAGAAAGGGCGGGACTCCGATTCCTTGTAAGTATATGGTTTCAGGTACTATTTCACCTCCCTCTCCGGGATGCTTTTCACCTTTCCCTCACGGTACTTGTTCACTATTGATCATTAAAAGTATTTAGCCTTGGAGCATAGTCGCTCCGGATTCAAACGGGATTTCACGAGTCCCGCCTTACTTAAGAAAGATTGCCGTAGAGTCATAACCCCTTTCGCGTACCGGGCTATCACCGTCTTTGGCCGGTCTTTCCAGACCGCTCTGCTAGGGAAGCTACGTTTGGTCTCTCTACCTTGCCCTTTCCAGGGGGCAAACGCAAACTTCTTGCAACATTCTACCGACATTTGGACCTGGATCCTTTCCCATTTATCCCGATTGCTCGGGACAAAAGGTTCGGTCGATAAAATTTTGGCTGCTCCGTTTTCGCTCGCCACTACTAACGGAATCTGCCTTCGCTAAAGCTAGGCGCCTGCCTGCCGGTAGGCAGGGACAGTCACGCGTAACTTTAGTGAAGGATTTTTTTCTCTTTTCCTCCGGGTACTAAGATGTTTCAGTTCCCCGGGTACTCGTCTCTTAACTCTATGAATTCAAGTTAAGGACATCCCGACTTCATCGGGATAGGTTCCCCCATTCGGAAATCCCCGGCTCAAAGGTTGCTTGCCACCTCCCCGAGGCTTATCGCAGGCTGCTACGTCCTTCATCGTCTTTTAATGTCAAGGCATCCACCATATACCCTTAATAACTCTTCACCTTTCAGTTTTCATAAATAAAAAACTAAAAGATTTTTCACCTTGATTAATTTTGATGCTCTTTATCCCCACACCTCATGAGGTTGTGGGGACTTACCTACTTAATTACTACTTATTCAATTGTTAAAGTGCGTCGTTTCCGAATTCACAATCAGCCAACAGTTATTAAAAAATTAATCGCTTAATTTTCTAATTACTGATTACTCATTACTCGTTACTCGTTACTTCTGGTTAAAGGTACTAAAAAAACCGCCTGCGCGGCGGTTCACTACACCAAAAAACAAACGTGTATCAGCCGCCGTTTTTATTAAAAATGGTTAGCGCTTTCAACATATGTTTGCTAGTAGTATTAATAGTAATTTTAATTATATACTAATAAAAATAGTTGTCAAGTTCCTTAATCAAGCGTTATGTCGGTAGAGTATAATTCCATATCCCCCTTAGATATTAACCCGTCTTTATATAGATTTTTTAAGGCTTTATCCATGCTAACCATGCCGATTTTATTGTTAGTTTCAATCACCGTTGAGATTTGAGCGAGTTTATTCTCGCGGATTAAATTAGCTACTGCCGGCGTATTGATTAATACTTCCCGAGCCGCTACTCGTCCGCCTTTAACTTTCGGCACCAGCCGCTGGGAAATAATGGCCGATAATACCGAAGACAGCTGCTGTTTCACTTGCGCCTGTTGGTAGGGCGGAAAAATATCAATAATTCTGTCAACCGTCTGAGCGGCGCTATAAGTATGCAGCGTCGCCAAAACTAAATGTCCGGTTTCCGCCAAAGTGATGGTAGCGGCGATGGTTTCCAAGTCGCGCATTTCGCCGACCATAATCACATCGGGGTCCTGACGGACGATATGCTTTAAGCCCGCCTGAAAGGACAAAATGTCGTTGCCTAATTCGCGCTGGATAACGATGCTTTTTTTCGGTTTAAAAATAAATTCAATCGGGTCTTCCAAAGTAATGATGTTGCGATTCTGTTCGCTGTTGATATGCTCAATCATCGCGGCGAGCGCGGTTGATTTGCCGCAGCCGGTCGGGCCGGTTACTAAAATCAATCCTTGCTGCAGGCGCAATAAATTATAGGTTACCTTAGGCATGTCAATGCTTTCTAAACTGGGAATTTGATTTAAAATAATGCGCGCCACTAAACCTAAATTGCCTTTCTCGTAATGGACGTTGACCCGGAAGCGGCTGCCGTTGCTTGCGGCATAGGCGACGTCTAATTCTAAATTATTTTTCAGCCGTTCTTTTTGGGCCGGAGTAAGCAAAGAGTAGGCTTGCTCTTCTATGTTTTGTCGGGTGATGGTTGGCTCGTTATCCAAAGTAACCAGCGCCCCGTCAATGCGCAAATACGGCTTTAAGCCAACGACCAAGTGCAGGTCTGACGCTTGCTTGGTTGCCGCTACTTGAAAAAGATTATTAATGTCCATATGGATAGGATTTAATTGAAAAAACTAGTAACTGCCAATTGAACTCACCACCCCTTCTTTTTTAACGCCGCCGCCGCCGCCTTTACTTGCGCTTCCTGTTTGCTCGTCCCCTGCCCTTTAGTAATGAATTCTTCTCCGATATAAACGCCCACCTCAAAATTTTTAGCGTGGTCCGGGCCGTTTTCCGAAATGACCACGTAGTGGGGCGTAACGCCGTATAACTCCTGCGCCCGTTCCTGAAATTTGCTTTTGGGGTCGAGATACAGCTGCTGGGAGATAACTTCGTCTAAATAACAAAGGATCGTATTTTTAATAAATTTTTTAGCCGCCCGCATGCCTTGGTCTAAGTAAACGGCGCCAATGATGGCTTCCACGGCGTCGGCTAAAATAAATTGGCGCGCTTTGCTGTCTTTATCTTTTGCTTCCCCCCGGCTTAAGTATAGGTTGTCTTCAATGTTCAAAGCGGTCGCTACCCGGGAAAGCATCTTGGCGTTCACGAGGCTCGCGCGCAAATTAGTCAGCTCCCCCTCCGGCTTGTCCGGAAATTTAAAGTATAAATATTCAGTGACGACTACTTCTAACACCGCGTCTCCCAAAAATTCTAATCGCTCGTTATGGTCTAAAGCGAAATGTACATGCTCGTTTAGGTACGAGCGGTGCACCATCGCCTGTCTCAACAAATCTTTGTTTTTAAAATTCGTGGCAATCGCCTCCTCCAAAGCTTCTATGTTTTTCATAGTAAACTAAATTGCTCCCTTGTTAAATTGTTTAATCGCCTAATAATGACAATTTAGCAATATAACAATGTAGCAATGAATAATAATTTAATTTTTCGTCGGATTATCCATATCCTTATAAATCGCCCCCAGTACGCCGTTGACGAATTTGCCGCTACTTTCGCCGCCGTAAGCTTTGGCGATTTCGATCGCTTCGTTGATCGCCACCCGCTCCGGTATGTCTTTATTAAACAACATTTCGTAGATGCCGACGCGCATGATGTTGCGGTCCACGGTGGTGATTTGCTCGAGCGGCCAGTCGGGCGCGTATTTACTGATGTAGCCGTCAATCGTGCCTAAATTTTTTACCACTCCGCGCACGGTCTGGAGAGAAAATTCTTCATCGTCAAAACCCGGCGCGAATTCGGCTAAATTTTTTTTCACCAACGCCTCTAAATTCTTTTCTTTCTGATCGTTAAAATCCCACATATACAAAGTCTGCATAGCGATAGTACGGGCTAAATGTCGGTTGGACATAAATAATTAATTAAAAGTCCATAAGGTCTATAAAGTCAATGTATTTTATTGCTGTTTCTTTTTCTTTGACTTTAAGGACTTTTGACTTTTGACTTTAAGGACCAATTTTCCTTTATAATAGCCACAATAAGAACAGGCGGTATGAGGCAAAACCGCTTGGCCGCATTGCGAGCAGGTTCCGAGCGGCTGCTTTTTTAAATAAAAATGGGAATGCCGCCTTCTTTTCTGGCTGCTGGTCCGGCGTTTTGTAGGTACGGACATAATTAATTAAAATTACGAATTAAGAATTAGGAATTAACTTGATTTTAGTATAGCTAAATACTTATAAATTGGCAAATTTCATAAAAACATTAAAACAAAAAAGCTTTAATGCTTTAATGCTCTAGTGTTTTAATGTTCTAGTGTTCTCGCGCTTTTATGTCACGAGCATCGCGTCGCCAAAGCTGTAAAAGCGATATTTTTTCCTGATTGCCTCTTGATAGATTTTTTTAGCCAAGATTATGCCTTGCCGTTTATTTTTTTCCCCCAGAAAAGCGGCGGCGAGCATCAATAAAGTAGACTTGGGCAAGTGAAAATTAGTAATGAGCGCATCCACGATTTTAAACTTATAGCCGGGATAAATAAAAATATCAACTTCGGTTTTTATCGCCTGCCCGCCCGATCGCAGTTGGCTCAATAATTGCCAAGCCGGCTGGCGCAATACTCCTTCCAAAGCGCGGGCGCTGGTAGTGCCGACGGCGACTATCCTATTTCCTTCTTCTTTGGCGCGCACGATTTTTTGGATCGTTTGGATGTTTACTTCCACCCGTTCGCCGTGCATTTTATGCTTTTTAATGTCATCAACTTTTACCGGCGCAAACGTGCCCAAGCCGACGTGCAAAGTTAGGTAGGCAATCTTTACGCCGCGCCGCTTTAGTTTAGCTAATAAACTTTTCGTAAAATGAAAGCCGGCGGTCGGCGCCGCCACGGAACCGACTTTAGCGGCGCTGGCAAAAACCGTTTGGTACTTTTGTTTGACGCCGGCTGGAATTTTTTTAATGTAGGGCGGCGTCGGCACTTTGCCAATGCGCTCAACAACTTTCATTAACTCTTTTTTATTTTTATTAAATTTTACGAGCCAGGTGCCGTCTTTATTATCTGTTAAAATTTTGCATTGCAAGCCTTGCTTAAATTTTACTTCCAAATTTTC
>MFFV01000016.1:18924-19011 GCA_001777995.1 Candidatus Falkowbacteria bacterium RIFCSPLOWO2_02_FULL_45_15
CGGCGGGCGCAATAAAAAAATTTCTATTTTCCCGCCCGTCTCTACTTTTCTGCCAATCAGCCGCGCCGGAAAAACTTTACTGTTATT
>MFFV01000017.1:0-344 GCA_001777995.1 Candidatus Falkowbacteria bacterium RIFCSPLOWO2_02_FULL_45_15
ACAGCCACCGGCCGCCGTGCCGGCGGCGGAAGAGAAACCGGCGGCAACCGCGGCGCCGGAAACGGTAACGCCGGCGCCGGCGCGAAAAGAAAAAGTTACGGCAGAAGATTTACAGCGTCTGGCCGCTTCTTTCGTGGAGCGTTACGGCAGTTATTCCAACCAATCCGGCTACGCCAATATTTTGGATTTAGAAATATTCATGTCGCGGGCGCTGAAGCGGCTGACGCTTGATTATATTGAACGGTCTCGCGACCAAAACAGGCAAACCGATATTTATTACGGCCTTACCACCAAAGCCGTGGTAGTAGAAACAAAACAGTTTGACGATTACGCCGGACAGGCGG
>MFFV01000017.1:357-6933 GCA_001777995.1 Candidatus Falkowbacteria bacterium RIFCSPLOWO2_02_FULL_45_15
AACGCAGCGTAAAGAATCAGCCGGCGTCAGCGCGAATGCGCGCACTTTCCAGCAGGACGCGAGCGTAGTGATAATCAAAGAGGGGGGGGCGTGGAAGGTAGATAAGCTGACTTGGGGAGAGTAAGAAGTTATTAAGTAAAAGTTATAAAGTTTATTATTACCATTGTTACCGTAAAATCAATTTGGCAAAATATTATTGATACCATTTTTCCGATTGAGTGTTTGGGCTGCGGCCAAGAGGGCAAGTGGATATGCGGCGATTGCCAGCGACAAATCCCGATTAATTTAACTAACCGTTGTTTGGCCTGCAAACAAAAAACCAAAGGCGGCGAGTTTTGTCGGGAGTGCCGGAGCAAACATAGTTTAGACGGAGTGTTAATAGCAAGCGACTATACCAACGAATTAGTGGCTAAAGCCATCAAAACTTTAAAGTACCGTTTGGTTTCTGATATCGGCCGGGAGCTGGGGCAGCTCCTGATTTTATTTTTAGAGCGACAACCTAAGCAAGGGCAGACAGGGGATACTTTATTAATTCCGGTGCCGCTGCACCCTCGGCGCCGGCGATGGCGCGGCTTTAATCAGGCGGAAATTTTAGCTCGTCCGGTAGCGGAACATTTTAATTTTCCCATTGACGTTAGTAATTTGGGGCGCATTCGCTCTACGCGCGATCAGGCTTCCTTAGGCGAAGCGGACCGTAAGATTAATGTAGCACATAGCTTTGGCTGGCAGGGAGAAAGATTAGTTGGGCGAGATATTATTTTAGTGGACGATGTGGTTACCACCGGCGCTACTTTGGAAGCCTGCGCGCGGGTTCTGAAACAGGCTGGGGCAAGAGAAGTTTGGGGGCTGGTGGTGGCGAAAGGGTAAGTTAGTCCACAAAGTTCATAAAGTCGAAAGTCTATAAAGTCATAATTATAATTTATAAATTTAATAACCAGTGACTTTACAGACTTTATGGACTTTTGACTTTATAGACTAAGACCAATTTTGACAGGCGCAAATTTTGTGATAACATAAACACATATTAAACAGTTAAAACTATGCACATCCTAGTATTCGGCTCTTTAGCCTTTGATAAAATTATGGATTTCCCCGGTAAATTTTCCGACAACATTTTGCCGGATAAAATTCACACGCTTAACGTTTCTTTTACCATCAGCAATTTGCAGGAAAATTTTGGCGGTACGGCCGGCAACATCGCCTATAATTTAGCGCTTTTGGGCGAGCAGCCGACGATATTAGCTACCGCCGGCAGTGATTTTGAAGCATATCGCGAATGGCTCGCGGGGCGCAACATTGACACTGACGGCATTAAAATCATCGCCGGCGAAAAAACCGCTTTTGCCAACATCATTACCGACCAGGCGGACAATCAGTTAGCGGCCTTTTATCCCGGAGCAATGAATTATTCCTGCGCCCTTGAGCCGGAAGCGAAAGAAGGCGAAGCCTTGGCAATAATTGCTCCCGGGTTTCCGGCGGATATGGCGCGTTTAGCTAAATTTTACCGCGAGCGCAACCTGCCATTTATTTTTGACCCGGGGCAGCAAATTCCGGTTTTGAGCGCGGATGATTTGCGTTCCGGCATCAAGGGAGCTAAGATGTTAATTTCCAACGACTACGAGTTAAGCTTATTGATGAAAAAGACCGGCTGGAGCGAAGAAAAGATTTTGGAAAACGCGGAGGCGTTAGTTACGACGCTTGGGGAAAAAGGCTCGCAGATAAAAACCAAAGACGCCGGCTATTCCATCCCGCCGGCGAAACCGAAAAACACTATTGACCCGACGGGAGCGGGGGACGCTTACCGCGCCGGTTTCATCAAAGGCTTGGTTTCCGGCTGGCCGTTGGAAATTGCGGGGCGGTTTGCGGGGGTAGTAGCCGTGTACACCGTTGAGCAATACGGCACGCAGACGCACCAATTTAATTTTGTCGAGGCGGCGGAAAGGTATCGGGAAAATTTTAAAGAAGAACTGCCCGTCTAATTTTTCTGTCATTCCCGCCCCGCAATAAATGCGGGGTAAACTCCGGCGGGAATCTCATTATTAATTTAATTCAGATCCCCGCTTTCGCGGGAATGACAAATACAGTATGGCTTACGACATTAAAGACATAAATTTATCTGCCGAAGGCAAAAAGCGCATTGAGTGGGCCGAGCGCGATATGCCGGTATTGCGGCAGGTGCGAGAAAAATTTGAGCGCGAACAGCCGTTCTCTGGGTTAAAGATGTCCGCCTGCCTGCATGTTACCTGCGAAACCGCGAATTTAATTTGGACCTTAAAAGCCGGCGGCGCGGATATCGTGCTTTGCGCTTCTAATCCGCTGTCCACGCAAGACGATGTGGCGGCGAGCCTCGTGCAGGACTACGAAATTCCCGTGTTCGCCGTCAAGGGCGAGGACCGGGAAACTTTTTTCAAACATCTGCGCGCGGCCATTGAACGCAGTCCCAACATCACCATGGACGACGGCGCGGATTTGATTTCCACCGTTCATAAAGACAACCCGGAAATGTGCCGGCAGATTTTAGGCAGTATGGAAGAAACCACTACCGGCGTATTGCGCCTGCGCGCGATGGCGAAAGACGGCGCGCTCAAAATTCCAATTGTGGCGGTGAACGACGCGAAAACTAAAAATTTATTTGACAACCGCTACGGCACGGGGCAGTCAACCTTAGACGGCATCATCCGCGCGACCGATATGCTGATTGCCGGCAAAAACGTCGTTTGCGCCGGCTACGGCTGGTGCGGCCGCGGCTTTGCTTTGCGCGCGCGCGGCATGGGAGCAAACGTAATCGTTACCGAAGTGGACGCGGTTAAGGCGCTGGAAGCGGCGATGGACGGATTCCGCGTCATGCCGATGCGGGAAGCGGCAAAAATCGGGGATTTATTCTGTACTTTAACCGGCGACATCAACGTTATTGACCGCGAACATTTTGCGGTAATGAAAGACGGCGCGGTTGTCTGCAACTCCGGGCATTTTGACGTAGAAATAAACGTCAAAGCCCTGCGGGAAATGGCCAGCGAGGTTAAAAGAGGCGTGCGCAACTTTGTTGACGAATATATTTTGGACGGTAACTCCAATGAAGTAGGCAGTGCCACTCCACGGGGTAAACGAATTTATTTATTGGCGGAAGGTCGTTTGGTTAATTTGTCAGCGGCGGAAGGGCATCCGGCAAGCGTAATGGATATGAGTTTTTCCACGCAGGCGCTGGCGGCGGAGTGGGTCGTAAAAAATAAAGGAAAATTACAGCCGCAAGTTTATGACATCCCGTCTGAAATTGAAAATTATGTGGCTGATTTAAAATTAAAATCAATGGGCATTGGAATTGACGAATTGACGGCGGAACAAAAAAAATATTTGGAGAGTTGGCAGGAAGGAACCTAGAAAATTTCTAATTAACCTAATTTCTAATAACTAAAAAAAGCGGCCGCAGCGGCCGCTTTTGCTTGTGCACCCGAGAGGAATCGAACCTCTATTACAAGCTCCGCAAGCTTGCGTCCTATCCGTTGAACGACGGGTGCTTATTATTAAAAAACCAGCCCAAGGCTGGCTTCAGCGTGGCCTAAAATATGCCTTTCAAATTTTAAATAATCTCCCCAATTGTTCCGACAGCGGCTCGTTTTCCCGCTCCAAATCTTCTGGCAGGTAGTTTAGCAGAGTCTCGCGGATTGGCAAGGGGTTCATATTGTCTAAATAGATGGAAAGGCGCGGGTGCACGACATTTTTAAATTCAAAGTATAACTTTTTTACCCCTTGGCGCGGTTTATAGACGATGGAGAAATTTTTTAATTCGTCGTAATCAATGAATTTTTTGCCGACAATCAGCCCTTCGCCGCTAACGGCAAATTTAATTTTGTCCGGCTCGCGGCCGTCGTTAAGAATCATCACTGCGGCGGCTAAGACAATAATGACCACAAACAAAAAATTAGCCGTCCAAAAAGAGTAAGTAAGCACGACTAAAGCGAAAATTATCGCGCCCACATACCAGGCGCGGCTTCGTTCGTGTTTATCAAATTCCGGCACGCTCCAAGCCATAATTTCATCGTATTGCTCAACCGGCGGATTAATTTGCGGCATAAAATTCAACTTGACTTTAGCGGATATTTATATAATTATTATAGCATATAACATTAAAACATAAAAGCACAAGAACATAGTAACATCATAACATTAGAGCATTAAGACGATAAAGCAAGAAAATGAGATAATTATTCCAAATTCTAAATTACTCCAAATTATTCTAAGATAAGTTTTAAATCTAAAATCATAAAATTTAGGAAGGGTGACTGAGTGGTTTAAGGTAACAGTCTTGAAAACTGTCGTGGGTGCAAGCCCACCGTGGGTTCGAATCCCACCCCTTCCGCTGGTCTTTCGTTTTTTATATCACCAAACGGAGGAAGTACGATGAAACACGATACGCATTTCAATGGACAGAAGAACCGCAGCCAGTCTAAAGTCAAAGGGCAACACAACTGCCAAAAGTGCGGCTGTGGTTTAAGCAAGTCGCGCATTAAGGCCGGCAAAAGATATTGCGTAACTTGCGAACAAGAAGAAATAAGAGAACAGAATGCCAGGCGAAGAATGTTTTCTTGACCGTTCGCGCGCTCTGCGTTGGTATTATCAACAGCCAACGCAGAGCGCAGCTCCCTTTAAATTAATTCGTAATTTTTTATTCGTCATTGCTAATTGATTATTTATGTCCAAAAAGAGAATTTGCCTGTTATTCGGCGGCAAAAGCGGCGAGCACGAAATTTCCTTGCAATCGGCCAAAGCCGTGTATGAGGCGCTGGATAAAAATAAATACGACGTTACTTTAATCGGCATTGATAAGCAAGGACACTGGCTCTTGGGCGACGGCGCCACTTATTTGTTACAGGCGCAAGATTACAAAACAACTAAATTAAATACCGCCGCGATGCAAGCTATAGTGCCGGCGCCAAAAGTTGGGGCGGCCAGTTTAGTGGCGCAGGAAAACGGGCAAGAAGTCGGCACAATTGATTTAGTAATGCCGATAATGCACGGACCGTTCGGCGAAGACGGCAAACTGCAGGGGATGCTGGAATGCTTAGGCGTGCCGTATGTTTTTTCCGGCGTACTCGCGAGCGCCCTAGGCATGAATAAATATAAGGCGAAATTAGTCGCGAGCAAAGCCGGGCTTAAAACCGCGGCAGACATCGCTTTAACGCGCGGCGCGGATTTTAATTTGGAAAATATTATCAGAGAATTATCTTTGCCGGTGGTAGTGAAGCCCAATGAACTTGGCTCTTCGGTTGGAATGACTATAGCTAAAACCAAAGAAGAACTGGAGCGGGGGATGGAAATCGCTTTTAAACACGACGAACAAATTATTTTGGAACAATTTATCGCCGGCCGGGAATTGACGGTTCCGGTAATGGGAAATAATCCGGCCGAGGCGTTGCCGGTAATTGAAATTATCCCTAAAGTTTCGGCTTGGTTTGATTATAAAGCCAAGTACGAGCCGGGCGGAAGCGACGAGGTTTGTCCGGCGCAGATACCGGATGACGTGCGTCGGCGCGCGCAGGCAGACGCGGTAAAGATTTTTCAGGCGCTTGGCTGCGCGGATTTGGCGCGGGTAGATTTTATTTGGAGCAAAGACGACGGCCAGCTTTACTTTTTAGAAATTAATACCATTCCTGGGCTTACTGGCGCGAGTTTAACGCCCAAAGCGGCGCAAGCGGCCGGCATGAGTTTTAGCGAATTTTTAGATAAGTTAATAGAGTTAGCCGTTGCAAGGCAAAAAAACAAAAAAACAATAAGAAAATTATGGATTCTTTATCTTGGGTGGAAATAAATAATCAAGCCATACAACATAACATTAAACAGTTTAGAAAATTATTGCCGCATCACTTTAAAATTGCGGCAGTAATCAAAAGCAATGCCTACAGCCACGGGATGATACCGGTGGCTCAATTTTTAGAGAAGGCAAAGTCGGTTGAATACTTGGCGACCGCAAGCGACAGCGAAGCGTTAGCGTTGCGGCAGGCAAGAGTAAAACTGCCGATTTTAGTTTTAAGTTTTTGGGACGAAAAGAATTTGCCGGCGTTGATAAAAAATAAAATTGAACTGGGAATATATAGTGCCAAGCAGTTAGAGGCGATTGCGCGGTATTGTAGAGACGCGATTAATAGCGTCTTTACGTTGAAAATTCATCTCAAACTTGACACTGGTATGCATCGTTTGGGTTTTTATCCCCAGGAAGCGGAAAGTGCGGCAAGAAAGTTATCGCACCTATCGAACATTACAATTCAAGGCATTTTTTCGCATTTTGCGGCAGCGGACGAAAACGCAGAATTTAGTCGGCAGCAGCTTTTGCAATTTCAAAATATAGTTGCTAAAATAAAGCGGCGCATTGACATCCCTCTTGTTCACATTGCCAATTCTGCCGGTGTTTTTTCCCCGGATAAATCCTGCAATGTGTTGCGGCTGGGCATAGCAATGTATGGCCTTGCGCCGACAGCGGCGCTGGCACGCAAACTGAATTTAAAACCGGCATTAAGTTGGAAAACGCGCATTATTCAAATCAAAAAAGTGGAGAAAGGCGAAAGAATAAGTTATGGTTTG
>MFFV01000018.1 GCA_001777995.1 Candidatus Falkowbacteria bacterium RIFCSPLOWO2_02_FULL_45_15
TGTGTTCAAGATTAAGGAAAACAGGAACAAAATATTTTGGGCGTTAGCAATATCCGCGTTCGTCGTTTCTTTGGTAGCGATTTATCAATGGTTGAACGGAAATTTATTGCCAGCCGCTTGGCAAGGAAGCGGGCGAGTGACTAGTATTTTTCCTTATCCAAATGCGCTCGGTTTGTATTTAGCTCCTATTGCCATAGTGCTTTTTAGTTGGTTAATATCCAATATCCAATATCCAATATCAAACAAAAAATTAGATATTAGATATTGGATATTAAGTACTGTCACCCCATCCCTAATAGTGGTTTTGTCCATCATGTCTATATTTTTAGCTTATTCGCAGGGAACGATGGCTGGCTTAGCGGCGGCATTCATTATTTTTGGCATTTTGTATAATTGGCGCTCGCGCCTCGTGGTTACGGCAGTAATGGTGGCGGCGTTGATAACCTTGAGCTTAAGCCCGATTGGGTTAGGGCGCCTGCAAAGTAAAATCATGCTGCGCGACTTGGACGGCCAAATCCGGCGGCAGCAATGGGCGGAAACCCGGAAGATGCTGGCAGGCGGGCGAATTATCACTGGTGCTGGCTTGGCGAATTACCAAATGGCGGTCGCGCCGTATCATCAGGAAGGAATTTTTGTGCGCGATTATAATGACTCGGATTTTCAGCGCAAGGTGGTTTTCAACGCTGATTATCGCCGGCGAGTTTGGCAGCCGCTGGAAATATATCTTTATCCGCACAATATTTTTTTAAACTTCTGGTCGGAACTAGGGCTTGCCGGTATGTTGCTTTTTCTTTGGATTATAGTAAAGTATTTCATAATCAGTCTAAAGTCTGTAAAGTCCATAAAGTCAGAAAGAGAAAGAGCTTTAATTTTAGGATTGGCATGCGCGATGATAGTTATTGTCGTTCACGGTTTAGTTGACGCGCCGTATTTTAAAAATGATTTGGCGGTTTTGTTTTGGGTGCTGGTGGGGATGATGGGCGTGTACCAAATAGACATTCACCCACAAATCAACAAATCATTTTACAAATAAAAGGTAAGGTGGGATGGCTGAGCGGTTGAAGGCGCTGGTTTCGAAAACCAGTAAGGGTTAACGCCCTTCGTGAGTTCAAATCTCACTCCCACCGCCAATTTTAATAATTAATATCACTAGCATACATGATGAATCAAAAAATTTTTATTGCCCTGACGATGTACCTGACCGCCTTAATCGCCTCCAATACTTTAGGCATTAAACTGATGCCGTTTATTTTTGGCACGCACTTGTCGGTCGCGATTTTTGCTTTCCCGATTGTTTTTTTAATGACGGACGTCATCGGCGAAGTGTACGGCAAAGAGCTGGCGCGGATGTTCGTCAGAATGGGAATTTATTGCACCGCGCTTTTTATCGGCTTTAATTTTTTAGCTAACTTAATGCCCGCCTCGCCGGATTTTTTTATGCGGGAATCCTACGGGCAAATTTTTGGTCTTTCCTTGCGCTTTGCCGTCGCCTCTTTGGTAGCTTTTGCCATCGGCGAGTACCAGGACGTATTTTCATTTTTTTTCCTCCGCGCTAAATTAGGAGGCAAGCTGTTTTGGCTGCGCTCCAACTTGTCTAACCTGTGGGGGCAGTTAGTGGATACCGTTATTTGGTCCTCAATCGCTTTTGCCGGCGTGTATCCGCTGAAAGTTATTATAATGATTATTATTCCCTGGTGGCTGTTTAAATTTGGGATGGGGATACTCTACACGCCGTTGAGTTATTTGGGAATTTGGCTGTTGCGGCGCCAAGAAGAAAAAACTTAAAAATTTGTTTATCCATACACCTTTCAGAATACCCCCACACCAAATTTTGGTGTGGGGGATGAATGGAAAGTGTGGATCTTCCCACCGGGTTTACCCCCACGCCAAAATTGGTGTTGGGGTTTAATACCCGGCGGTGAAGGTGTTTGGATTTATTAATATAAAAGTAATCTATGGTCAATTTCGTGCCGACTAAAATGTTCCTTACCAAAGGCGTAGGCCATCATAAGGAATATTTGCAGTCTTTTGAAATGGCTCTGCGCAATGCCGACATTGCCGAGTACAATTTAGTCACCGTCAGTTCGATTTTTCCGCCGAACTGCAAACGAATTTCTAAAGAGGAAGGAAAAAAATTTTTAAGCCCGGGGCAAGTCGTTTTTACCGTATTAGCCCGGCAGGCGACTAACGAACCCAACCGCTTAATCTGCGCTTCCATTGGTCTGGCGCAACCGGGAGACGCTAACCAGCACGGCTACCTGTCAGAGCACCATCCTTGCGGCGAAACCGCCGAGAAAGCCGGCGACTACGCGGAGGATTTAGCGGCGACAATGCTCGCGACTACTTTGGGGTTAGAATTTGATTCCAACGCCGCCTGGGATGAGCGGGAGCAGGTGTATAAGGCATCGGGCAAAATAATTAAAACAACCAATATTACGCAGTCTGCCGAGGGCCATAAAGACGGGCTATGGACAACGGTATTGGCGGCGGCAGTATTGATTTTTGAGTAGTTATTTGACAAAAAGTGAGTTTAGGCTTATACTGATAGTTAAGTAAGCGTTGTTCGCTCAACTCTTCCCTTTAAACGCAAGTGACAGGGGCAAGCAGAGGCGTAACAAATAGGTCGCCTTACAACTTAATCACTAACGTTTAAAGAGAAATCAATGGCCAAGAAACTTTATGTCGGCGGTTTGTCTTATGACACCACCGACGACGGGATGCGTGACGCTTTTGCGCAGGCAGGCTCCGTCACATCAGCGGCAGTAGTCACTGATAAATTTTCCGGCCGCTCTCGGGGCTTCGGCTTCGTGGAGATGGCAACGGATGAGGAAGCTACGGCGGCAATTGACATGTGGAACGGCAAAGAATTAGACGGCCGTACCATCACTGTCAGCGAAGCTCGTCCGCCCAAAGAGCGGGGTGAGCGTCGAAGCGGCGGTTTCCGCTCGGGCGGTTATAACGACCGCGGCGGCGACCGGCCGCGTAGCAATTGGTAAGACAGTAAAATAGATTACCATAAAAAAATTCCGTCCCGCAGCAATGCGGGACGGAATTTTTGTTTACTCCTGTTTCAACTTATCAAGTAACATCTGGGCGCGTTCGGGCTCGGGATACTGGCTGACGAAAAGATAAATGGCCGTGCGCAAGGCGGTCCAACGGTAGTAGGTGGATATTCTTTGTTGCAAATCGGCAGTTAGTTTTAGTTTGGCCGCTTTAACGTATTCAGTTAAAAATATCTGCTTTAATTCGGTGATTGTATCTTGTTCCTTAATGAATTTACCAGCCATATATTCCAGTTGCTGCAGGAAAGCGCCAAGGTCACGGGCAAAATCCGCTAAGCACATGTCAGTAAAATCAATTAAACCGATTTTATTTTTGGCGATGCGGATGACGTTTTCCGGATGGGCGTCGCCGTGGATTAAGTAGCGCCGGCTTAACGAGGCAAGTTGGATTTTTTCTTCCTGATTGAGGCGGGAAAAAACATTATAGGCGGCGGCGTAGGAGGCCGGATACCGGTCTCGTATTTTTTTTAACCAGTGTTGGGCGCCGGGGATAGTCGTGGCGATTAAGCTGTTTTTTTTATTAAAATTTTTCGCGCCCGCAGTCGGCAATTGGTGCAACTTGGCAAACCAGCGGGCCGTTAGGCGGAGCAGATGTTTTATTTCGGCCATGTCCTTAGCCATAATAAAATGAAAAAGGTTGTTTCCTTTTAAGCCGCGGTAAAAAACGCCGTGGAAGCGCTGCGAATAAAAAAGAGGGTGGGGGATGGTCAGGTTCCCCCGCGCGAAACTTTTACTCCATAAAAAACAAAGCGCGGCGTAAATGTTTCGGCGCGGCTCATGCGAATGGGCCGAGCAAAATATAGGCAACTTTTTTGTCTTATTGCCCGCGGCGGTAAAATAGGTGTCGTACTCCACTACCACGTGATAGGAATTTTCCCAGATGTTATTTTTAATGCCGTTAATTTTAACTCGGGTGATGTTTTGGCAGTCGGTATAAAGAGGCAGAATCCGCCGCCTAAAATATTTTAAAATAAATTGTTCGTCGTAGAGTTGCCTGATGTTCATAGGTTATTTTTTCCAGTAATATTTCCAGTGTTTGTTCCAGATTATTTTTTTTATTTCTAAGCAGATTTTTTCCGCTTTGATTTTGGCGGGGCGGCTGGCCGAATCATCCAGCGAGCGAACGGCTTTGGTTAATTCGTTGACGCCCCTCTCAATTTCATCCGGGCTCCAAGAAAGGGAGCCAAAGAGGTTTTTAAAATCGCGGCCGGACGCCCACCAAAAAGTACAGCTCGCGAGCCCTTGGCGCAAATGCCGTTCCGCCCAAAGATGCTGATAGTCGGCGTCAAAACGCCCCACCGTTTCCCAAGCCAGGCGGGAGAGCCGCCAAAGTTTTTTTTGCAGAAGGTTATTGTCGTCGTACCAGAGCGCGTAAGGTTTGCCCGCCCGTAATTCCGGAACCGTTGACTCCCAAGACGAGGGAATTATTTTTATTTTTTTTGCCGGCGGGCTTTGTCCCATAAATTCGGAAATCGTCAATGTCTGCAGCCGGTCGTCCCGTAATAATTTTTCAAAGTTCCCGGACAAATCGGTATACCGTAAGCCGTAAAGTTCGGCATCGGTCGCCGTCACTGCAGCTGCCCGTTCGGTAGCGATTAATTTAGCGACGGTGTTCGGTACGTAGCTTTGCGAAAGCAGACGCTCGCGGAAAATAATTTTTAGCCCGCTCTGCGCGTCAACGTAAACTTGGCCGCAGTCTAAAGCGCCTGCCTTGCCGCCTGAAATCTCATCTAATATCAGCCATTCGTATCCCAAAGTTTTAATCAGCTGGGCCGCTGCCGGAGAATAGGCCATTTCGGGCAGAAAAAATCCGCGCCCGCGGGGCTCGCCGATAAATTTACCTAACAGCTCTTCCTGCAACTTTATCTGTTTGGCCGCTTCCGTCGGAGGGATAAGCGGCAGGAGCGGATGGTAGGCGGCCGTGCCTACTAACTCCAGCTGCCCGCGTTGAGCCAGCTTGCGCAAACTGTCAAGCAGCGCTTGGTAACCAAATTCGTTTATTTTTTCCAACAAGCAGCCGCTGACGTTAACGGTAAATTTAATCCGCGGATTTTTCAGCAAAGCTTTAGTAATGCGGGTGTAACTGCTAATTATCGCCGCTACCATAGTTTCTTTTTCCGCGGTCGCCGGTTGGTAGAAATGGAGAAAGTTTAACCAAAGCATAGAAATACGGTATGAAATTTTTTATTTTTAATTTATCGCTAAAGCTGTTTTATATAGGTCTAAATATTTTTTTGCCGGTATCTCCCAAGAATTTGATTCTTGCATGGCGTGAATGAGCAGCTTGTGCCATTGTTTTTTATTTTTAAAGAGCTCCAACGCGCGCACTAAGGCGCCGTAGAGTTCATAAGAATTAAAATTATCAAAAGCAAAGCCGTTGCCGCTGTGGTCGCGGGGGCTATAATCGGCGACGGTGTCTAAAAGTCCGCCCACCCGATGCACAATCGGCACGCAGCCGTAGCGCATCGCAATCAGCTGATTTAACCCGCAGGGCTCGTGGTGGGAAGGCAGCAGCAGCAGGTCGGAGCCGGCGTAAATCAGGGTTTCATACTTTTGATTTTCCTGATGCGAAGGAATAATGACGAACTTATCATTGTGTCTCGCTAATTTTTGCATTTCGTTAATGTAGGTTTTTTCTCCCGAACCGACGACCATCAACTGTAAGTTAAGTCGCATAATTTCTTCGGCGATTTGGAGCACCAATTCAAATCCTTTTTGAAAGACGATGCGGGAAGTCATCGCGACCAGCGGGATATCGGTATTAACCGGCAAGCCGAATTTTTTTTGCAGGAATTTTTTATTATTTTTTCTGCCCGTCATGGCGTTTTGGTAACTATAATTTTTATGCAAACCGGCGTCAGTCGCCGGATTGTAATCTTTGTAGTCAATGCCGTTGATAATGCCAAAGAGCTTATTTTGGCGGTGGCGCAAGATGCGGTGCAGGTCTTGGCCGAATTTAGGGGTGAGAATTTCCTCCGCGTATTGCTCCGAAACCGCGTTGATGACGTCGGCGTTCATAATGGCGCGTTTGGCAAAGTTAACGTATTCCATCGCCGGCTCCGCAAAGGACGGCAGTTTGGTCGTGCCGTAATCTTTGTGCTTAGGCGGCACGCTCCACCAATTCATGCCCATTTGATAAGCGAGGTTATGGATGGTAAAAACGGTTTTTGCGTTTTGCAATTTAGCCGCGTAGGGGAAGTTATTTTTTAGATAGTAAGGGATAAGCCCGGCATGCCAGTCGTGGCAATGGATAATGTCCGGGTTGAGTTCGCGCATGGAGATGAAGCGCAGAGCCGCCACGTCAAAAATTAAAAAACGCGCGTTTTCATGCGTTGAGCCGTAAAGAATTTTACGCTGGGAAAAGTATTTTTCATTTTCCACGAAATACACCGGCAAGCCGTGCATTAAATAGCCGCGCCAATAGTTTACGGTAACGGTTTTGCCGTTATCGTTGCCGTTGCCGCTTTCATCGCCGTTGGGATAAAGCTTGATGTCTTTTTCTATCAATTCCAGCCGGAATTTTTTATTGTCAATAATTTGTCCGTACAGCGGCGTGATAATCGCCACATCATGGCCCAGCCTTTTTAAGGCTTTGGGTAAACTGCGGGCCACATCCGCTAGCCCGCCGGTTTTGGAAAACGGGTCAACTTCGGAAACGATATGGATTATTTTAAGCGGTTTCATAGATGTTTAACGAGTTATTACTTGTCTTAATAACAGGTTCTATAACTTGAATTATGTAGAGTTGGCGCAACAAATCGCTATCGCTAAGGCATCGGCCGCATCGTCGGGTTTTGGTATTTCTTTCATCCGCAATAATAATTTTACCATTTTTTGCAC
>MFFV01000019.1:0-1761 GCA_001777995.1 Candidatus Falkowbacteria bacterium RIFCSPLOWO2_02_FULL_45_15
CCGAGATTTCTTCCGCCAGCGCTTGCCCGAATTTAAAATGTTCTTCTAAGTTTAAGCCCGAGGAGCTGACAGGCACGATTTTTATGTCCTGGCGGTGGGCGCATAAAAAATAGAGCGGCGTGAGAAAACTGTAGTCAAGCTGCTCCACGGTCGTCAGCCGCAAAGGAGACGCTGTTTCTAAACTTTCTTTGATTTGATAGCTCAAAGCATTATCGCCGTGGCTGGTTATTTTGGTAGCCAGATCGCCGAATTCTTTTAAATGGCTTTTGTATTCAGGGGAAAAGTTAATGACGAAAGATTGTTCGTTAGCGGGCCCGTGCGGAGAAATAATAATTAAAGTTTCCGGGATACTGGCGTAAAAATCGCCTTCCAATTTTTTTAAAGCGTTAACGGTCGCGGCTAATTTGGCCGTATGCTCTTTGCCTATGCTCGGAATGAGCAGGGGAGTATGGGGGGTGATGGCGGAGAAAACCAACATAAATTCAATTATCAATTACGAATTATCAATTACGAATTTTATTTTTCATTGTTATTTGTATTTTCTCAATAATTTTACAAATTTCTTCGCAGTCAAATAGCAAAGACTCAGCAAAATTAGGCTCTAAATATTTAGTATCGTGCAATAAATGAATCCAATAACGCGTTTCACGCGTTTCTTTATAAGCAATAGCTAATTTTGAAATAAAATCTTTAGCTGATTGCCCGCCCACCGCTTCTTCTACATTAGCTCCGATCGCAGTCCCGCTTCTTATTTTCTCTCATAATTCTAATTCGTAATTGATAATTTTTAATTGTAAATTCATTATTTAAAGCTTTGTTCCACAATCGGTTCGCCCTCGTCATAGAGCGCGAGCGTTTGCGGCTTGACTATCAGGATATTTTCCCATTTATACCCTAGTTGCTCAAAGGCCTTAGCGGAAGCTATGGGGCGCTTGCTGCCGTTAGACACCACATAGACGCTGATAGAGTTAAGGGATTTGAGCAGATAGCCGTCTTCAAATTTAACCGGCTCAATTTTTTGGTATTTGTCCAATTCTCCTGGTTGCGGCTTAATTACTTTTAAGCCCTTAAATTTAGTTTTTAAAAATACCGGGTCGACTAAGGGAGCTTTGGTGTCGTTGATGACGTAATACACGCCGCCGCTCTTGGGGTCGCGCAGGAGGGCGCCGGTAGGATGGGCGTCGCTCGCGGTTACCGGTATTCCTTCGCTGTAGCCGCTCAAATCTTCATTGCTCGCGCCGTCAACCTCTTCCGGGTTAAAGCCCAATTTTTTAAATACCTCCGGGTTCTCTATTTTACGCTTGTAATTATCCACTAAAAGATAAATGTCTCCCTGCGGCGAACGCACCAGCGAATACTGGGCGAACCTAATCGGCGCGCCTTTGGGATAAGCGTCCAAGTCGCTTTTATTAACCGCGAGGATTTTTTTCGGGTCATAACGCGACGTTAACGCCCCCAAGCTCGTAAAAGGCCTTTTTAAGCCGTCCTGAATCAGCCAAACGCCTTTTTCTCCTTCTGCTTGCACTAAAGAGCCGTCCGGGAAAAGCCGCGAAAAATAATTATTCCAAAGCCGCCAGAAATTATAGTTGCCGTTATAGACATGAGGAGTGTAATTATAAAGAGCGGCGGTTGCTTGGTTAGCCGGCGTGACGACGGTATCGGCTTTGCCCGTGTTGGTAAAGGTGTAAGTTCCGCCGGCTTGGTATTTATACAAACGCGGCTCGTCCAGATACGAGCGGAATTGCAAGGCGGCAGAGTTGA
>MFFV01000019.1:1791-8324 GCA_001777995.1 Candidatus Falkowbacteria bacterium RIFCSPLOWO2_02_FULL_45_15
CCGTTAATAAACTTTGCTCTTTCTGCATTAAAACCAGCAAAAATTTCGGGTTTACCCCGTTAGTAACGGCGCGGTCATAGATAACTTCGGCGGCGGTCATCGTTTTGCCGTCATCGGTTATGACGGAATAATTTTTTAACGCCCCCTCCTTACTATTAATGAACGCTTTAATTTCTTCTAAGGTCATTGAGGCGTGGTCCAGCACTTCGCTGTCCGAAATAATGTAGTTGGGATTGAAGTTTGGGCTGATGTCTTGAGCGAAAGCGGGAGAAAGTTGCGGTAAAGCGATCGCGATAGCTGTTAAGATAATAAAAAATTTTTTCATATACTTAGCTTTATCGTTTAATTTTTATTTGATGATTGTTAAATTATTATATCATATTTATCCACCGTCACCAACCCCTTGCTATTTTTTTAATTTTATTTTATAGTTATACACAATTGCTTATTTTTGTCACGATGCTTTATGGATAACATCATAAGTAGCGCCGGTGATAGTTCCCAGTTAATCACGCGGGAGGGCTGGGAGAAATTAAAAAAAGAGCTTGATTGTTTAAAAAATGTGCGGCGGCATGAAATTGCCGAGCGCATTGAGCGGGCAAAGGAGCTGGGAGATTTATCCGAAAACGCCGAATATGCCGAAGCCAAAGACGAACAGGCGTTCAACGAAGGCAGAATTTTAGAAATCGAAGCAACTTTAAAAAAGATAACCGTAGTGGAGGGCAACGGCCATGGCGAAAATATTGATTTGGGATCAAAGGTAACGGTAGAGTGCAACGGCAAACAGAAAGAGTTTATCATCGTCAGCTTTAACGAAGTTGACCCGGAGCAAAATAAAATTTCCAACGAATCGCCGCTGGGGCAAGCGCTCATCGGCAAGAAGGCAGGGGGCGAGGTGACCGTGCCGGCGCCGAGCGGGCGGATGAAGTATAAAATTTTAAAAGTGGAGTAGGACATTAAAGCATAAAAACATAAAAACATTAAAACCAAGAGCCGCCTTTTATCCGGGCGGTTTTTTGTTGGTTAAGCTTTAATTTGCTATAATGAAAGTCAGTGGTCAGTAATCAATTCTAATTACTGGTTACTATTTAGTTTTTATGAAGAAGAAATTAAAAAAATTTTTTCGTTCGCTCGGGCCGGGGTTTATTACCGGCGCGTCTGACGACGACCCTTCCGGCATCGCCACTTATTCGCAAACCGGCGCTTTATTCGGCTACGGGCAACTGTGGCTGTCTTTGTATCTGTGGCCGTTTATGAGCGCCATTCAGGAAATGTGCGGCCGGATTGGTTTAGTAACCGGCCGAGGGTTGGCAGGCGTTATCCGCGCTCACTACCATCGCTCAATATTATATGTAGCCGTTAGTTTATTGTTGATAGCTAATACCGTCAACATCGGCGCTGATTTAGGCGCCATGGCATCGGCGGCGCAATTGTTATTAAATTGGCCGTTTGCCAGTTGGCTGATAGTGATGATCGCGCTTACTTTACTCCTGGAAGTTTTCGTTTCTTATCGGGTATACGCCAAATATTTAAAATATTTAACGCTGGCGCTATTCGCCTATGTGGCCGCGTTTTTTATGGTGCGGCAAGATTGGCGGGCGATAGTTTTGGCTACCTTTATCCCTAAATTTTCCCTCTCTTCCGACTATTTAATGAACATAGTAGCCATCTTAGGCACTACCATTTCGCCGTATCTCTTTTTTTGGCAGGCGAGCGAAGAGGTGGAAGAAGAAGTGACCAAGCATAAAATCAGAGCCATGGGTTCGGGCATACCGCGCGTTACCCGCCGCGACATCAGCGCTCTGCGTTCGGATACGGCAATAGGGATGCTTTGGTCTCAAATCATTGCTTTTTTTATCATTGCCACGACCGGCTCTACTTTATATTTAGCCGGAATGAATAATATCACTACGGCTACGGAGGCGGCGGAAGCATTGCGGCCCTTAGCCGGCAATTTCACTTTTTTATTGTTTGCTTTGGGCATCGTCGGCACGGGATTGCTGGCAGTGCCCGTGTTGGCCGGTTCGGCTTCCTACGCGATTGCGGAATCATTTGGCTGGCGGGAGGGTTTGTATCGGAAATTTGCTCAAGCGCACGGTTTCTACGGGGTAATCACTGTCGCCACTCTGGTTGGGCTATTGATTAATTTTATCGGCTTACAACCGTTCCAAATTCTTTATTACACGGCCGTTTTGAACGGCATGATCGCGCCTCCCTTAATGGTTTTAATTTTGTTGATCGCGGGAAATAAAAAGATTATGGGCAAATACATTAATTCTCGCCGGTCCAAGGCGCTGGGCTGGATAATCACTGTTTTAATGGGAGCGGCGTCATTAGCGTTGCTCTATGATTTTATCTGGTAGCCGTGCCAAGTTGCTAGCGAGTATGGTATAATTAAAAAAAGACTAAATATGCCGGAAACTAATCCGATAATTGAGCAAGCGCCGGCCCAAACGCCAGCGCCGGAGCGGCCCATCGTTCAGCCGGAAAAACCGGAAGCGCCGGGTCGTTTTGAGCAACCAAAAAATACTGACGGCCGGCAGACAGCGGGGGCCGCGCCCAAACCCGCTTTTCCCTCAACGGCTCTGCCGCCCGTTGCCGCAGAAGCTATCCACCTTAAAGACATCGAGCGGATTTTGAGCGATGATTTGGAGGAAATTTATTTCCAGCTGCCGCCTGACAAACGGCAGGAGTTTAAACAAGCCGGAGAAGAGACCGCCCGCAAAATTAAAACTTTATTAGAGCGCACCAAAGTAAAAGTAAAAAAAATAGCCAAGCTGATTTGGCATTGGCTGAAAATTATTCCGGGCGTGAATAAATTTTTTTTAGAAAAAGAAAGCAAGATTAAGACGGATGAGATTTTAAAGTTAAAAGTGAAACAGTGAATAGTGATAAGTGAATAGTAAAAATTTATTAACTCCATGTTTGATCCATACCTCAACATCATCACTAGCGCCGCGGCAGTCATAATCGCTGTTATTTTTTTGTTGTTCGTTTTGGCGGTTGCGCGCAGAACTTTGCGGGCGCTCTCCGGCGGGGCGCAAGCTTTTGCCAAAGACATTTTATTGATTCGTCTGCCTAAAGACAGGCCTAAAGACAGGGAAGAGGAGGAAACGGTACAGATGTTGCGCGAAGAAATCGCCGCCGCGGAAAGCGTTTTTTCCCTCATTGGCGGCTTAAAAGCGAACCCGCACGGCTTTAAATCCTGGCTAATGGGCGCGCATAACACTTTTTCCTTTGAAATAGTCGCGCATCAGCGGCTGATTTCTTTTTATGCGGTTACGCCGCGCGCCCAGCGGCGTTTTATTGAGCAGGAAATTTACGCCCACTATCCGGCGGCGAGCATTGAAGCCGTATCCGATTATAATATTTTTACTCCTAAAAGCCACGTTAAAGGAGGCGGTTTAAAATTAAGGCGCGGCAACATGTATCCTATCCGCACCTATAAACAGATGGATATTGACCCAATGGACTCGTTGCTGAACACTTTGGCCAAATTGCGCGAACATGAAGGGGCGGTGATTCAGATAATAGTTCGTTCCGCGCCTAAATCCTGGCGGGCGCGGGCGCAGCGGATTATAAAAGAAGTGCGCAAAGGAAAAACTTTAAGCGAAGCGATGAAGAGCACAAGCTACAGCCGGATTTTTAGCGGTTTGGGAAAAACAAGCGAGATTTTAATGCAAAAATCAACCGAGCAATCCTCTCTGCCGCCGCAGCGCATGACGCCGGCAGAAGAAGAAACCTTAAAGTCCATTGAAGAAAAAATGTCCAAAGCCGGCTTGGAAGTTAATGTCCGGCTGGTGGTGGCGGCTGACAACGGCGGCCAGGCGCAAATTTACTTAGATAACATTATTGATTCTTTCAGCCAACATACCATTTTTGAATACGGCAACGGTTTTAAAAAATTAAGGGCTTGGCAGAGTCGGAAGTTAGTCAGCGATTTTAACTTCCGCCGCTTCAACGAGCGCGCGAAAATGGTTTTGAATACGGAAGAATTAGCCAGTATTTTTCATTTTCCTTTGCCGCACAACGAAACGCCCAACATTCACTGGCTGACGGCTAAACGCGCGCCGGCGCCGCCGGACACGCCCGGCGGCGGCTTATATTTGGGCGAAAATATTTTCCGCGGCGTGAGCCGGTCCATTTACATCAAGCGCGAAGACCGGCGGCGGCATTGCTACATTATCGGCAAATCCGGCACGGGCAAATCAAATTTGCTGGCGTTGCTGGCGCGCGAAGACATCCAAAACGGCGAGGGCGTTTGCGTGATTGACGCCCACGGAGATTTAATTGAAGACATCCTCGCCGGCATTCCGCAAGAGCGGGCGGAAGACGTGATTTATTTTGCGCCGGCGGATACGGCGCGGCCGCTGGGCTTGAATTTATTAGAGTACGACGAGCGCTATCCGGAGCAGAAAACTTTCGTCATCAACGAGATGATAAAAATTTTTGACAAGCTCTACGATTTAAAGCAGACCGGCGGGCCGATTTTTGAGCAGTACATGCGTAACGCGATGCTCTTGATTATGGACGACCCAGGCACCGGGTCCACTTTGATGGAAATTTCTAAAGTGTTATCCGACCCTGATTTTCGCAAAATGAAGTTAGATAAATGCCAAGACCAAACAGTCGTTGCTTTCTGGCGGCAGGAAGCGGAAAAGGCCGGCGGGGAAGCGGCGCTCGCGAACATCGTTCCTTACATTACCTCCAAACTGACGAGTTTCATCTCTAACGCCACCATGCGTCCCATCATCGGCCAGCAGCATAGTTCCTTTAACTTGCGCGACATTATGGACCAGCAGAAAATTTTGTTGCTCAATTTATCCAAAGGCCAAGTAGGGGAGATGAACGCGCATCTGCTCGGCATGGTTTTGGTAGGAAAAATTTTGGCCGCTTCGTTGTCGCGCACCGATGTCGGGCGCGAACAGCGCAAGGATTTTTACCTTTACATTGACGAGTTCCAGAATTTTATCACCGAGTCCATCAGCATAATTTTGTCCGAAGCGCGCAAATATAATTTAAACTTAATCATGGCGCACCAATATTTGGGGCAACTGGTGCGTAACAACGACACGACCATTAAAGACGCGGTCTTTGGCAATGTCGGCACGATGGTTTTATTCCAAATCGGCTCGGAAGACACGGAAACAATGGTGAAAAATTTTACGCCAGTCTTTAACGAATTTGACCTGATTAACATTGAAAAGTATAATGCCTATGTAAAACTGCTGATTGATAATACCACTTCGCGTCCGTTTTCTATGGCGATTCCCAAATTGCCGGAAGGCAACGCCGCGGTGGCGCAAAAGATTAAAGAATTGTCGCGGCTGAAGTACGGGCGCGACCGCAGCGTGGTGGAGGCGGAGATATTTGCGAGAAGCAAGGAACACATAACACACAACATCTGATACCTGATACCTGACAATTGATATTGGATGCTAGATATTGGATATTGAGATTTTGTTAACAGTAATTAAGTATGGCTACAATTTATAAATGCGACAAATGCAAAAAAATTATAAAAGATGAATGCCGAAAAGCAAGTATTTCTTGGTGGAGCGGTTTTAATATAGGCAAGAATGGTGATTGGCCTAGTAATATTGTATTATGTGAAAACTGTTTTAAACCGTTTACTTTAATTATTAGAAAGTTTTTGAATATAAAATAATTTCATTTTATGCAAAAGAGAGATTTACAACAAATTTCATCTTTATTAGATCAAAAACTGGATCAAAAGTTTAAAGAGAACAACAAGAAGACAGAGAAAATAATAGATAAAAAAATAGATGAGGTAATAGTCACCTCCAAGGCGCAGTTTGACGAACATACCAGAAAGTTTGACGAACACACCAAAAGGTTAAATAAGATGGATGAAAATTTGGCGTACATCAAGGAAGAACTAGAGAAGAAACCAACAAAAGAAGATTTATTTGGATGGGCAGACAAGCAAATGACGCCAGTCAAGTTGGATGTGGATAAGTTAAAATACATTCACCGTGACGCGTGGCAAGATTTACCGGACGGCGGAACCGTGAGTAGAGTGCTCATTACGAAAAGAATAAAATAAAAAAAGCGGAAACGGTGGAAGCCATTTCCGCGGCCGATAGTCTGGCAGCTTTTGTAAAAATCCGTTAAATTTCCATTTAATTATCGCTTAATTATTTTTCTATGTTCGCCTTAAAACCAAAACATCCCCGACGCAATAAAATTATCATAACCATTATAGTTTTATTATTGATGAGCTTGTCGTTTTACGGCGGCATTTTTATATCCAAAAAAACCGAAATTGACGACCGGCTGGTTAACAAAGACTCGATTTTTTTGGGAAATTTGCTGAATAAATATGAGACGACGCAGGCGAGCAATTTGGCGCGCGACATTGATTTTAATTTATTTTGGCAGGCGTGGGAGATGTTGAAAGAAAAATACGTTGATAAAGACAAATTGCAGGATAAAGAGATGTTTTACGGCGCGCTGCGCGGATTGGTTTCTTCAACGGGCGACCCTTACACGGTCTTTATGAACCCGGTCGT
>MFFV01000020.1 GCA_001777995.1 Candidatus Falkowbacteria bacterium RIFCSPLOWO2_02_FULL_45_15
ACAAAGCAATTAAGCCTTCCTGCTCGTTGGGCTTAAGTTGCTTTGTGATGTCTAAATATTTAAAAATGTTTTTTAACTCTAACTGATAATTATTCCGCATTTGAATCATAAAATTAGCTTGATTTGCATCCGTAATTCCTTTATCCACAAAAAAGGCTAACGCGCGCGTATCTTCCGGCTTATTAACCGGATCCAATCCGGCTTCATGCATAAATTGATAAGGGTTATCAAAAAATTGTTTGCCGTTCTCTTTAAAATCCTTAGCTAGAGTATCCAGCGCCTTTTCTGAATTTAAAGCTTGTTGCAACGCCTGCTCTGGGCTGTTCGCTTTTACCGCCGTAATGGGATAGGCCTGGTCGTTTGCATCCTTGCCTACCAAAATATAGCTATGCTCATTACTACCGTCTGTTTGCGTTGTGGCTACCCGCAGTAAATGCGCGCCATGCCCGGAGGCAAAATCGGTCATCTCTTTTATTTCCGTATTATTCCAGTTATCTATGCCCGCCACATAAACATCATGCGGTTCTACCGCGATGCCATTAACAATTTTTGGCTCAATGCCCGTGCTTAACGACCGTTCTGGATTAGTAACTTGCTCTGGTGTTGCTTCTTCAACGCTCGGCCCTGCCGCCGCTGGCTTTTCCGCTACTCCTCTTTTAATTTCCGGCTCAACCGTAGTATTAGCTTCTAGCTCCTGGACAGCTTCCGCAGCCGCCGGCGCGTTCGGCTTTAATAAATCTACCACTGCCTCTTTATCTAAATTGCCCTGACCCACGCTTGTCGCGATCACCCGCACATTTTGCGTGCCGTCTTGGGCTTTATCGCCTAATTCCACTACTTCCAACAACTTACCCTTAAAAACAAGCTGGCTATTTTTATCGCGCTCAAAAAGCTGCTTTGCTAGGTCACTGTTGCCATCAATAACAATTTTGCCGCTGGTATCAATCGGTACTTCAATCACTTCGTTTTGATGCGCTTCGTCCAAAGTTACGAGCATCATTATTTTTTTCGCGTGCCCTTGCCCGTCAGCGTTTTTTAACAACTCCGCCACATTAACTGATTGGCCGCGGTGATGCGAGCCCTCAGCAGTCATTTTACTTATGTCAAAAACGATGTTGCCTTCTTTATCAAAACCACTGCCCTGCACGCCGCTTAAGCGCAATAATTTTTCGTTTAATTCAAAACTTTCCGGCTTATTATTATCGTACCAAAACTCGCGGTGTATTTTTACGCCAGGGCTTACTGGAACGGACGGTTGTTCCATGCCGCTTGCCGCCGCCTTTGCCGTATGTTGAACTCCTTCGGCAGCAGGGGCGGCTGGAGTTTCGAGAGCTTCCGGCTTTGGAATTTCTGTAGGCGCTGATGTCGGATGCTCGGCGGTTTGAATGGGAGAGGGAGTGGGCGAAGTTGGGATTTCAGTCGCGGCTCCTGCCGGCGGCGCGATTTCCGTTGGCGCTGCCGCACCAGCGCCGACCGTTCCTTTATGCTCTAACATATGCTCTAACATGTCTACTAAACCCCTCACTAAATCATCGGAAAAAACTCCGGCCGCCATACCGACTAAACGCCCTAAATGCGCCGCCGCTGTTTTATGTTTTTCTTTTCCTAAACGCTTGTTCAGTTCCGCCTTTATCGCCTCAGCTCTTTCGCGGGAGTAGTTATGTATGCCTCCAGAATTGATAGTTAATCGCTCTATTTTTCCTGCGGGCGTTACTCTGTTTTTTTCAGCTACCTTAATAATCTCATCCTGCTCAATTTTATCAATAACAACCCTTAATCTGTTATATTCATCAGGGAAATTCTTTCTGAAACTCGGGTCAAGCAGCTGCGCCCGCGCTCTGTTTATTAATGCCCGCGATCCCGGAATGCCTTTTATCACTCTGCCATACTGCTCCGCACCCTGCTTCATTCCAGGCAAACTTTCTAAATCCGCGTTCTCTGCGCCATCTCTTGATTTTGAGTCTATATCTTCTGACGCGATTTTTTTTAGCCCTGCTTGCGCTTCCCTTATTTCCTTGACAGAAACAAATTTATCTTTGCTTCTGCTGTATACGGAAGCTAACAACTCTCCTAATTTCATCCCCCCGTAACCCCGCAGGATCTCGCCAATTACCGGAACTTCACGGGCGATGATGCCGGCCATGGCGAAAATAGAAGCGGTTTTAAACTCCTGTCCGGCCGTATTGCCGCCTTTTAATATTCTGTTAAAAAACGTCTTATCGCTAGTGAGAAAATCATCAACTTTTTTCAAAGCCCGGCTGAACCAGCTTGAATTTTCTTTCATTGCTTTTTTTTCTGTCTCGTTATTGCTGTCATCAACGCTGATTAACATTTTCAATGATGTTCGCAGAGAATCTTTTTCTTTTTCGTTATAATTGTTAAAGTTGGAGTTATTATCAATGTATTGATCAACCATTTCATCTTTGTCATCCATGAATACCTTATCTCCCGCAAACTCTTCCTCCCTTATTCCTATTTTATTAATCATTCCCTGAATCCTAGTCGCCATCTCTCCGGTAAAGTTCGCTAGCATACTGTTTTTTCTGCTTTCATCTCCCTTAATCAACCCTTTTATATTTTCAATCTCTTCCTCCACTTGCTGGCTGTATTTTTTACCGCGATACGACCTCTCGGCGACTCTAAAACCGGCTAATCCGACTAACCCTATTTTAGCTGTCCCAGCGGCAACCAGACCCAACCCGCCGCTGGCAAATCCTATCAAACCGGCCGTACCGATATAGCCGGCGGTGCTGGCTAATCCTTTCCAAAATTTTCCTTTATTAATCTTACTTTCCGCCTCTCTGGTTATTACTTCTTCTTGGGTTTGATAAATTTCCTTGACCTCTGCTTCCGACAAGCCGGTTATCTCTGAAATCTGCCTGCTTAAAATATCCATCGCCCCCTCTCCCCCTTCGCTTTCTCCTGATAAAACTTTTAATAATTTCTCAATTAAATCTTTTAACTCTTTATTATTTTCAATATTCTCTGCATTCACTAATTTAGCGATTTCTTCCACCCTGTCCTTTGAACTTTCCTGCAGTTTATTCTCATTTCCTATAAGAATCGCGGTGTTTATAAGAATCGCGGTGTTTAAAATAATGCGCAGATCATTAATATTTTCCAATGTTTCCTTATTTAAACCAGTTTCCGCCGCGGATAAAGGCTCATTATCAATCTCGTCAGCGGCTTCTTGGTCTTCTTTCTTTTCTATTGGGGTTGCTGTGGGCGCTAATACTTCTTTATCCTCCTTTTCTTCGATTGGCGTAAATTGTTCTTGGGCAGGGGGCTGTGTTGTTAGAGCTCCCATTTTTTCTTTACTTAAAAATGTACTCACCTCATCTAATATTTCCTTCAGAGTCATGTTATGGGCATCTCTCTTGGGTTTTGTCCCTTCCCCTATTTCTTCTGGAGTTAATGTTTTTGGGTTATATTTTTTTATTTCTTTCTTTTTTTCTTCGGCTGGCGGTAGTGGTTCTATGGCTGGTAATGGTTCCGGCTCTGGCGTTGGTTGGGAGTGTTCTTTCCCTAACTCTCTTACTTCTTTTGTTGCTAAGTCACTATATAGCGACAAACATTCACCCTTGAAGTCTTTTATTAAACTCCTCAACTCTTCTAATTGATCTTTTTCTGACTCTTCTATACCTTCTTGAGACAACCGTTCATAACATTCAACAACTAATTCTTGTGCTTTATCTAATAATTGGCTTGCTTCCTCTTCAGTTGTTATTCCAATAAATCTTGACTTTAATTCTGCAAAATCTTTTCTAATATCGTCAATGCCTCTTTCCTGTTTCTTTGATAAAATTTCGATGGTTGGAAGTTGCTCTGGCTCTGGCGTTGGCTCTGGCGTTGGCTGTGATTGTTCTTCCTCCGTTGATTCAGATGGTTTAGTCGTTTCTTGTTTGGTAATTTTGTTAATGTCTGGCATCCATCCTGCGTACTCTTCTCCCGGCTCATCAGCGACTTTTTCTTCCGCTGGTTGTTTGGTTTCTTTTGATTCTGCTGGAGTTGGTTCGCTTATATTGGGCGGCACCGACCCCTCTTTAGAGGGGGGTTTCTTTTTTTCTTCTTTTTCTTGAGTTGATATGACAAAAAAACGCTCGCCAACGTTGCCCGCATCTCCTACAAATTTTTCGGCTATTAATTTATCTAAAACTCCTTTAATAATTTTTGGCGATGCTTCTGTATTTTTTTGTTTAGTCGATAATTCCTGAAGAAAATAATCCTTAAAGGTGTCAAAAGAAAAAAATCCTGGCTGTTTTATTCCCTGCAAAGCCGCTTGCCCGACCGCGAAATAAAATTCCGAATTAACCGTACTTTTTTCCTTACCTTTATCTTTTTTCTCTGATTTAAAATCACCAAGCAAACTCTCTATTTTCTCGTCGGTTAAAGCAGGTAGACGTTCAATATTTACTGACTCTTTCTTTGCTCCTGCCGCTGTTATATACTTCCCACTTTCTTTCCTAATCAGACCTTCTTCTTCCATTTGCCGTAAAACTGCCCTCCCCCAGGGGATGGGCATTTGTTTTCCTCCATCGGAAAATCTATTAGCGATTACTGCTTCAGCCGTTAACTCTCTTGCCCCGTTATGTTGGGACTGAACCCACGCTAAATTATCCAAAACGTATTTTTTAGCTTCTTCATAAAAGTTAATTTCTCCTGTTTCAGAAATAAACCATGATTTTTTTTCTCTATTGTCTTGCGTCTCTGTTGAAGATGATATTGGCACCCCCTTTGTTAATGCTTTTTTATTCTCCGCTATAAGTTCAGCGTCCTTGATATTAGTAAAAATATCGACTGCTTTACGCCAGTTACCTCCTATTTTAACCCAATAATCCTGTTGGAAAATAAGAGATGGTCTCATTTCTAACTCCTCTATCTCTCCTTCCCCTACTTTATTATCAACCCCTAGCCAATAAACTTTCTGACCGCGTTTCAACTCAACCATCTCAAGCTGATAAGAGTTAAAAGCCTGAAGTGACTCTACTTTTTGAATTGACCGTACTTTTTCTTTCTGTCGGCTTGGTTTCTCCGGCTGCTTTTCTGGTTCATTAATATTTTGCTCTAAATCTAACTTAACTAACCCCTCTAAGGCATCTTGCAACCCTTCCTCGTTCCATCCTGCCATCGCCATATCATCATAAAACTCATCCGTAAATGCTCTGTCCTTTATTCGCTCTAAAAAACTTTTAGCCAGCTCTTTATCGGCAGCAGTCAATTCTTCTGGTTCTTTATCTAATAAACCTTTTACTTCCTGCCAGCTAGCGCTTATGTTTTCCGCGCTACCAATAGTTTCTTCGGGCGAAATATTTCCGGGCGTATCGGCAACACCAACCTCACCAAGTTCTTGTGACTCTCGTTTTGCTTTTCTGGCTTGCCTTTCTTGTTTTCTTCTTTCTCTTCTTTCCTTAAGACCTTCAGCGGATGGGATTACTTCCTGTCTTTCATCATCAAACTCTCTTTTTGGGGGAATTTTTTCTGTTGGCATAATTAAAAGTTAAACCTTATGATTTGGCGTGTGATTTTTGGATAATTTCCGCCACTTCTTTCATAAACTCTTCCATTCCGGCTTTAACTTTCTCCTCGTAATCCGGCAGGTACGCTTCCAAAAAGCTTTGCATTTCGCCTGCGGTCGGCAAAGCTCCGCCGGCGGTTAATTGCTCGTACGCCTTTAAGCCCTCCTCGTCCAAATGCTCAATGATAATTAAGCCCAGCCGCCGTAAAATTTGGGCTTCCAAATTTTCTTGAATTAATTCTTTGGCTTCGGCCGGCAAATGTTCGCTGCCCACCGCGGCCATAATTTTTTCCGCGATAGTTTGTACCGCTGCTGGTTGCGCCATATGGTTATGATTAATTTTTAGGTAATGATTGATTTAAGTCTCGCTCTTTTTTCGCCAAGCTCTCTTTCAATTTTTCTTCCGCCGGCGACGGGCGTGAGGGGATATTTTCAGCCGCTGCTGTTGGGAGCGGAAACTTCTTCGCTCGCTCCCGCAGACCTTCGGCTTGGTCGCGCGGATAAAATTTTTCTGGCTTAATCCCCGGCATAAATTTTAAACAAACTTATTAAATAATTCTATTTTTTTCCCGCTTAAAAGCGTATATAAAAACATATCCCCGATTTTTTGCCGGTAGTCGTATTCTTCCAGATCCATTACCGTCCAATTTATTTCCCAGCCAGCCGCCGCCTGAAAATTATCTATCAATTTTTCTAGTCTTTTGTAATTAACTTTGCCTACAATGAGCATATCGACGTTTGCGGCCGTATCGCCGACGAATTTACCAGCCAAGACGACATAGTTAAGCCGGCCGATATTTTGTAATTTACGGCCAAAATCATTGAGCTCCAATACCTGCAGCTTGATGAATAAATTTTTTATTTCGGCAAAAAGAGTGAAATCAACATTCGCGCGGTAATGTTTTACTTTGA
>MFFV01000021.1:0-6392 GCA_001777995.1 Candidatus Falkowbacteria bacterium RIFCSPLOWO2_02_FULL_45_15
GGCTTTCTGTACGGAGTAAAAGTTAAAAAAATAAAAGCCGCTCTTGGGCGGCTTTTTTGTTACTAATAAATTTAACGGCTATACAAATTGGCCGTTTCTTTTATCATAGCCCGTAAGGCGTATTTAGCGATTACTTGTTTATTAGCCTCAACTCCTATTTGTTTACTAACGGACAAACGGTTTAGGGCGTAACTTAATTTATCCGCTAAAGCGGCGGCGTTGCCAGACTTAACCAACAGCCCGGTTTGGCCATCGGTAATTATTTCCGGAATGGCGCCAACGGGCGTTGCCACAATCGGCAAGCCCGCTTGCATCGCTTCCAAAATAGAATAGGGCAGGCCTTCTTTAACGGAAGAACAGACATAAATATCAAAAGCCGACAGAAGTTGAGCGGCGTCGCCAATTGAACCCGTTAGAATTATTTTATTTTGTAATTCGTAATTGTTAATTTGTAATTGCAAATTTTTTTGTTCAGGACCGGAGCCAATGATAATTAACTTAATATTGGATATTGGATATTGCCTGCCTGCCGGCGAGGCAGGGATATTGGATATTTTTATTGCTTCAATAAGATACTCGTAGCCCTTATTTTTATAAAGATTGCCAATGGAACCGATAAGTATCGTTTGGTCGTCAATTTGCGCACCAGCTATTTTTGCCAGTTGCGCGCGCGCTTCCGGCCGTGATAAAAAATTAATGGGCGCGATGCCGTTATAAATGACGCTTATTTTTTTTGCGGGCGCAATTTGGCGCCGCACAGTATTTTGTTTTTCCCATTCCGATAAGCAGATGATGTCTGTTTTAAAACGGGCAGTTAATTTTTCTAATATTTTATAAAAATATTTTTTCCTAAGCGGCAAATCTTCACTAAATACCCAGCCGTGCACCGTATAAATTATTTTAGGCACTTTACACCACCACGCGGCCAGCGAGCCGAGAATGCTGATTTTAGAGCTGTTTAAATGGACAATGTCCGGTTTTTCTGTCTGAATTAAATGTACAATTTGCCAAAAAGCTGACCAATCATGCCAAGGGGAAATAGCTCGTTTTAAGTGTGATAGCGGTAGATAGCGGATGCCGGACTTATTGAGTTTTTTTACCAATTCTCCCTCATAACCTTGCTCACCACCGGCGACTACAATAGTAAAATTTTCGCTAAGGTTAGTAGCTAAATCGTAGACATATCGTTGCGCTCCGCCAAAGTCTGATTGGGTGACAAGGTAAAGTATTTTTAACATATGATGATTGACTTTTTTGTCTATTTATTAAATAATACCTTATAGAATAGCTAAATTCAAGTATGCTATTTAAACTAAGATATAATCTTAGTTTATTTTGATATTATTAAATTTTTTTATGAAAAAATTAATCGGGTTTATTGGGCAGGGCTGGATTGGCAAAAATTACGCCGACAATTTTGGGGAGCGCGGCTATGAAGTAGTGCGTTACGCCATGGAAGAGCCGTATGTTAAAAATAAAGAAATGATCAAAACATGCGATATCGTTTTTATCGCCGTGCCGACACCGACCACGCCCAAAGGATTTGACGACGGCATTTTGCGTTCAGTCGTGCCGTTAATAGGAGAGGGAAAGATTGCCGTCATTAAATCAACAGTATTACCCGGCACGACCGAATCAATTCAGGCCGAGAACAAAAATATTTTCGTAATGCATTCGCCGGAATTCCTGACGGAGAGCAGCGCCGCCTACGACGCGGCTAACCCCAACCGCAACATAGTCGGCATTGCGGAAGATAGCGATGAACATCGGGCAAAAGCGAAAGAGGTAATGGAGGTTTTGCCATACGCGCCCTACCAGCTAATTTGCCGCGCGCGCGAGGCGGAATTAGTTAAATATGGCGGTAACTGTTGGTTTTTTTTCAAAGTTATTTTTATCAATATGCTTTATGACTCAGCGCAAAAATTAGGCGTGCAATGGGAAACAGTGCAGGATGCGATGGCCGCTGACCCGCGCATTGGCCGTACGCATCTTAACCCGGTGCATCAAGGCGGGCGTGGCGCCGGCGGGCATTGTTTCATTAAAGATTTCGCCGCTTTTACCGACATCTACCAGCGTCAGGTAGGTGATAAATTGGGCATGGAAGTGCTGGAAAGTTTAGCGAAAAAAAATATAGATTTACTTATTAAGAGCAAAAAAGATATTGATTTGCTAAAAGGGGTGTATGGCGATAAAGTGATCGGTGATAAACTGACCAGTAATCAATAACCAACTAATTTTTATATTAAAATTATGAATAAATGCCTTGTTACGGGAGGAGCGGGGTTTATCGGTTCTAACCTCGTTGACGCTCTTATTAAGCGCGGCGATGAAGTCATGATTTTGGATAATTTATCTACCGGCAAGCGGGAAAATATTAATCCGCAAGCGCAATTTATTGAAGTTGACTTGCGCGATTTAGAAAAAATAAAGCCGTATTTCAGCGGCGTGGATTATGTTTTCCACTGCGCGGCGCTGGCGCGGGTACAGCCATCAATTGAGGACCCGGTTAAATATAACGACCATAATGTCAACAGTACCCTGAATGTGCTCGTCGCCGCGCGCGACGCGAAAGTAAAAAAAGTAGTTTATTCCGCTTCTTCTTCCGCTTACGGCAATCAAACGCAAATGCCGCTTAAAGAAGACATGCCGCCACAGCCAATGAGTCCCTATGGACTGCAAAAATACATCGGCGAAGAATATTGCCGTTTGTTTTCCATAGTTTATAAATTGCCAACCGTTTGTTTGCGTTACTTCAACGTGTACGGGCCGCGAATGGCGACCGTTGGCGCTTATGCCTGCGCGATTTCAATTTTTGGCCAGCAGCGCAAACAAGGCCAACCAATGACGGTCGTCGGAGACGGTCAGCAGCGCCGGGACAACACGTTTGTCGGCGATGTAGTGCGGGCCAATATTTTAGCCGCTGACAGTGGCCTTGGGGACGGGCGCTCGATTAATATCGGTCGAGGCAAGAATAACAGCGTCAATGAAATGGCCGCGATGATTGGCGGGCCAACAACGAATTTGCCGCCGCGCCTGGAGCCGCGGGAAACGCTCGCTGATAATTCGCTCGCGCGCGAATTGCTCGGCTGGGAGCCGAAAGTCAATTTAGAAGAGTGGATTTTAGAATATAAAAAGGAGTTAGGAATTTAGCTATGAAAATATTAATAACCGGCGGCGCGGGGTTTATCGGCTCTCATCTGTGCGAAAAGCTATTGGAGCAAGGGCACACTGTCGTTTGTTTGGATAATTTTTTTACCGGCTCCAAAGATAATATTAAGCATTTATCAGCTGATGAAAATTTTAAAGTGGTTGAACAAGACGTAGAGAGCCCGTATGATTTCGCCGTTGACCAAATTTATAATTTAGCTTGTCCGGCGGCGCCGATTTGGTATCAAAAAGATCCGGTAAAAACCGTACGGACAAACGTGTTAGGCGCGATTAACGCTTTGGAATTAGCTAAGCGCATCGGTTGCCCGATGCTGCATACTTCCACCTCGGAGGTATACGGCGACCCCGCAGTGCATCCGCAGTCGGAAAGTTACTGGGGCAACGTGAATCCCATTGGCGTGCGCGCCTGCTACGACGAAGGTAAGCGTTGCGCCGAAACTTTATGTTTTGATTATTACCGCGAACGTCAGGTCGGCATAAAAGTAGTCAGGATTTTTAACACTTACGGACCGCGGATGGCGATAGCCGACGGACGGGTAGTTTCTAATTTTATTATTCAAGCGCTGCGCGGTGAAGCCATTACTATTTATGGCCGGGGCGAACAAACGAGAAGCTTTTGTTATATTGCTGATATGGTTGAGGGATTAATCAAAATGATGGCCAGCAGTTTTAGCGGGCCGGTTAATTTAGGTAACCCGGCTGAATTTAGCGTTCAGGAGCTGGCGGCTAAAATATTAAAGTTAACTGACGGTCGCTCCCAAATTATCTATCAGGATTTACCCGCCGATGACCCAAAGCAGCGGCAGCCCGATATTAATTTAGCTAAAGAAAAATTGAATTGGGAGCCAAAAGTTAACTTAGACGAAGGTTTACAGAAAACTATTGAATACTTTAAAAGAGTTTTATGAAAATTTTAATTTTGGCTACCGCTTATTTTCCTTATGTCGGCGGCGCGGAAGTGGCGGTTAAAGAAATAACTAAGCGGCTGGGACACCAGTTTGAAATGATTACGGTGCGGCTGAAAAAAGCGGATGCGGCTGAAGAACAGGTAGGCAACATCAAAGTTTATCGTTTGGGTTTTGGTTTAGGCAGAATTGACAAATACTTTTTTCCTTTCCGGGCGGCTCGGCTCGCAAATAAATTACATCAGCAAAATCATTACGATGTCGTTTGGTCAATTATGGCGAGCTGGTCCGGCTTTGCCGCTTTATTTTTTTGCAAAAAAAATTCGCCGGTTAAATTCCTGCTGACTTTGCAGGAAGGGGATGATTTGCGCGTGCCGGTGCGGAAATCTCTGATAGTGCACCATTGGTTTAAACAAATTTTTACTGCCGCGGATTACATCCAATGTATTTCCAGCTATTTAGCCGATTGGGCGAAAAAAATGGGAGCGACTTGTCCGATAGAGGTAGTGCCGAATGGAGTCAACCAAATTTCAGATTTTAGATTTAAGATTTTAGATTTTAAACAAGAATTGGGTGTTAGCGCAGATGATAAAGTTATTTTGACAACATCTAGATTAGTGAAAAAAAATGGCATTGAAGATTTGATAGGGGCGATAAAGCTACTAGTTACCAGTTACCAGTTACCAGTTACTTTAGTAATCTGCGGTGATGGGTCTGAAAGTGAAAAGTTAAAAGTTAAAGGTAACAAGTTAGGCATTGCCGACAAAGTAAAATTTATAGGGTTTGTGAAGCCGGAAGAATTGCCAAAATTTTACGCGGCTGCCGATGTATTCTGCCGGCCGTCTCTTTCCGAAGGGTTAGGCAACTCTTTTTTGGAAGCAATGGCAGCGGGCGCGCCGGTGGTGGCAACGCCGGTCGGCGGCATCCCCGATTTTTTACAGGACGGTAAAACCGGCTGGTTTTGCAGAGTTAATGATCCGGCAAGCATTGCTGAAAAAATAAAATATATTTTGGATGAACAAAATAAACATAAAGTTACAGAGGTAATAAATAACGCGAAGCAAATGGTTTTAGAAAAATACAGTTGGGATGGCATCGCCGCTCAAATGGCAAATATTTTTAAGACACTTAAATGAATACGGCTATCAAAATTTATAAATTTTTAAAGAGATGTTTTAAACGTTTCGCGCCCCGCCGCGTAAGTTTGCTGGTAGAACAATACAAAATTGGCATAAAATATGTTATCTCCGGCGGCACCGCCGCCGTCGTTGATTTAGGATTACTGTTTTTATTAACGGAAATTGCGGGGATATGGTATTTGTTATCAGCCGTGATAGCTTTTATTTGTTCTCTTTTTACTGCTTTTTTGTTACACAAATTTTGGACTTTTCGCGAACATTCTTTACACCGGATAACAAAGCAGTTTGTTTTTTTTACTTTAATTGCCTTGTTTAATTTAGGATTGAATACATTGCTGCTCTATCTGGCGGTTGAGGTGTGGCATGTTTGGTACCTCGCGGCTCAATTTGTGATTATGGGCGCGCTGGCTTTTATGAATTTTGTCATCAACAAAACAGTTACCTTTCGGCACGAAAACAAGGACGGCAAAAATATTTTAATCGCCACTGGAATTTTTCCGCCCGACATCGGCGGGCCGGCAACCTACACTAAAATATTGAGCGAGGAACTGCCTAAACTGGGGTGGGAAGTTAAAGTTGTCACTTATAGCGATGAAGACATTAAAACATTAAAACATAAAAACATTAAAACAAACGATGCGGCAGTTTTTCAAATCAGCAGAAAACAGCATATTTTTTTACGTTATTTTCAATATTTTTGGCAAGTTTTGAAATTATTAAATTGGGCGAATATCGTTTACGCCCAAGGCCCGGTGAGCGAGGGATTGCCAACATATTGGGCGTGCAAATTGCGCGGACGCAAATATGTTTTAAAAGTAGTGGGGGATTACGCTTGGGAGCAAATGCAAGTATCAAGAAAACAAGAAAACAAGAAAACAGAAAAGCAAGGCTTTATTTCATTAGATGAATTTCAAAATAAAAAATTTGATGCGCGTACGGAACGAAAGAGGCGAATTGAAATATTGGTTGCCCGCAACGCAGATAAAGTTATTGTACCGAGCCAGTATTTAAAAAAAATTGTTAAGGGATGGGGCGTGAAGGAAAATAAAATTAACGTTATTTACAATGCGGTTGAATTTAAATCAATCCCCCCCATACTTAAGCCTACAAATGAAAGATGGCTGGTATCTGTCGGCCGGCTCGTGCCGTGGAAAGGCATGGACACGCTGATTGATATTAT
>MFFV01000021.1:6434-8022 GCA_001777995.1 Candidatus Falkowbacteria bacterium RIFCSPLOWO2_02_FULL_45_15
TCGGCGAGGGGCCGGAACAAGAAAAATTAAAAATTAAAAGTGAAAAATTAAAAATTGAAGGACAAATCAAAATGCTGGGTCGGTTGGGACACGAGCAGACTTTAGCATATATTAAAGCGGCGGACGTATTTGTGCTGAATACCGGCTACGAGGGGTTGTCGCATGTATTGGTAGAGACCTTGTACTTAGGCACGCCGGTTGTCACTACTAATGTCGGCGGCAATCCGGAAGTGATTAAAAATGGCATTAATGGGTTGTTGGTGGAATATAATAATCAAACGCAACTTAAAGAAGCGATTTTGCGTTTACTTAATTCGCAGGAATTAGCACGCCAGTTTGTATTAGCCGGCAGACAAGATTTAACTAAATTCAGCCAAAAAAAAATGATTGCAGACGCCATAGCGGTAATAAACTATTAAATCAATAAATTGATTGTAATGAAAATTCTAAACATCAGTTTGGATAAAAATATACTAGATAAAGATTCAGCCGCGGCCAAACGGATGGTTGAATATGGAAATTTGGTTGAACGATATACGATATTAGTTTTGGCGGATAGAAACCAAGAATTTGGTTTATCAGACAAAGTTAAAGTTATTGCCATACGAAAAAGCAATAAATTTTTTAGCTTATTAAAATTAAAAAGGAGAGCCGCAGAGGTTTTAAATTATGAAAACTATAACATCATCACCGTACAAGATGCATACTTCATCGGTTTGATAGCGCTAAAATTAGCAAAAAAGTTCCATCTCGGCTTAGAGGCGCAGGTGCACGGGTTTGAAAAATTCAGCGGCGTAAGAAAGTTGCTGGCCAAAAAAGTTTTGCGAAATGCAGATGCAGTGCGGGTCGTCAGCCAAAGATTAAAGCGTCAGCTAATTGGCGATTTTGGCGTGGCGGAAGAAAAGATTACGGTAGTACCTATCTATTCAGAGCATAGTACACGCAACACGCAACACATAACATATACAAATGATAAATTTATTTTTTTGACGGTTGGGAGGTTAGTGCCGGTGAAAAATGTTTCCTTGCAAATTAAGGCGACGCGACATATTGTAAAACAATTTCCACAGGCAGAACTATGGATTGTCGGCGATGGCGAGCAAAGGCAGGCATTAGAGGAATTGTGTTACCCGTTACCCGTTACCCGTTACGTGAAGTTTTTTGGCTGGCAGGAAAATGTGGAGAAATTTTATCGGCAAGCCGATGTGTTTTTACTTACTTCCAACAGCGAAGGTTGGGGGTTGACCGTGGTTGAGGCGGCGACGCAGGGTTTGCCGATAATTATGACCGACGTCGGCTTGGCCGGCGAAGTTATTAAAAATAACGAAAGTGGGATCGTCATTCCGGTTGACGACCAAAAAGAATTAGAAAAGGCAATGATTAAATTAATAGCCGATGCAGAATTAAGGGAAAGGTTGGGTAGGAGTGCGGCGGAAGCAGTGAAAAAATTGCCGAGCCAAGAGGAGACATTAGCGCTGTATAAAAAATCATGGCAGACAGCCATAGATAATAAAATATGAATGCTTGGGATGCGTTTAGCAAAGAAAAATTGAAAAAAATTTTTACGGAAAAAATGACCATAATTGAT
>MFFV01000021.1:8044-10379 GCA_001777995.1 Candidatus Falkowbacteria bacterium RIFCSPLOWO2_02_FULL_45_15
ACGGCGCGCGCAGCAACCGGTTTGACAAAAAGAACGAATGGCTTAACGAATACCTGCCCCAAGTTGAGTACAAAGTGTTGGACAAGGTCGCCGATTATCATCCAGACATCGTGGGAGACATACATAATTTACCGCTTGAAGATAATAGCATTGACGCTATCCTTTGCATTGCTGTTTTAGAGCATGTGGAAGAGCCGCAAAAAGCTATGAAAGAAATGTACCGAGTGCTCAAGCCCGGGGGATATTGTTTTATTTATGTGCCCTTTCTATACTACTATCACCCTCTGCCAGGGTATTACGGCGATTTTTGCCGCTTTACTTACGACGGGGTACGGTATTTGACTAAAAATTTTAAAGCGACAGAAATACAGAATGTGCGCGGCGCTTTGGCAACGGTGGCAAATCTACTGCCTTTTTTTTCTAAAAAAACCGGCATATTAAACTGGCTGGATAAAGTTTTAGGCAAACAGGCCAGCAATCAAACGAGCGGCTATAATATTTTTTGCGTTTAATAAGTTTTAATTTTTGATTATATCATTTATATCATTATGCCCAAAGCTCTCATCACCGGCATCACCGGACAAGACGGCTCTTTCCTAGCAGATTTACTACTGGAGAAAGGCTATGAAGTCTATGGCATCGTGCGGCATGTGGCCCAAGAAGACCCCGAGCGGCGGGTGGAGCGGTTGCGCCATATAATTAATAGAATTAAGTTGTACTCGGGCTCATTGGAAAGCTACGCGAGTATTTTTTCTATCGTGGAAAAAGTCAAGCCTGATGAGTGCTATCACTTAGCGGCGCAAAGCTTTGTTTCCATATCATTTGAAGATGCATTTTCAACCATGAATACCAATATCAACAGCACTTTATACATCTTAGGCGCTCTGAAAGAAAAAGCGCCGGAGTGTAAGTTTTATTTCGCCGGCTCTAGTGAAATGTTCGGCAAGGCGCGCGAAACGCCACAGAATGAAATGACCCCGTTTCATCCCAGTTCACCATACGGCATCTCCAAAGCAACTGGCTTTGAAATTACTCGCAACTATCGTGAAGCCTATGGTATGTTTGCTTGCAACGGCATCTTATTTAACCACGAATCCGAGCGCCGCGGCATGGAGTTTGTAACGCGCAAGATTACGAGCGGCGTCGCGGGAATTAAAGCGGGTAAACAAAACAAGCTCTCCTTAGGTAATTTGGACGCACGCCGCGATTGGGGTTACGCGCCGGAATACGTAGAGGCAATGTGGTTGATGTTACAGCAGAAAGAGCCGGATGATTACGTTATCGCTACCGGTGAGGCGCATAGCGTGCAAGAGTTCGTGGAAGCGGCTTTCGCCACAGTTGATTTGGATTGGCGGCAATACGTCGTCATTGACGAGCGTTTAAAGCGGCCGACAGAGGTTGACCTGCTGGTGGGTGATACTACCAAAGCAAAAAAAATACTGGGCTGGCAGCCGCGAATATCTTTTTTGGAGTTGGCAAAAATTATGGTCGCGCATGATTTAAAGCGGTTAACATCGTAGCGCCTTAATATGAAATTATTGATTATTACCCAAAAAGTTGATAGCGATGATGACGTACTGGGCTTTATGCATGCTTGGATTTCGGAGTTTGTCAAAGCATGCGAACTGGTGACGGTTATCTGTTTGCAGCAAGGGAAATATCATTTCCCGGAGAATGTTAAGGTTTTATCTTTGGGCAAAGAAACTGGCAAGTCCCGACTAAAGTATCTGTTTAATTTTTATAGATACATCCGGCAAGAGCGGAAAAATTACGAGGCGGTGTTTGTCCATATGAACGAGATCTATGTTATTTTAGGTTGGTTATGTTGGAAATTATGGCGTAAAAAAATAAGCTTGTGGTACGCGCACGGGCATGTTTCTTTCAGCCTGAAAATAGCAGCTAAATTGGCTGATATTATTTTTACTTCAACCAAAAGCGGCTTTCGTCTGCCGAGCAAAAAAGTTCAAGTCATCGGGCAGGGAATAGACACTAATAAATTTAGAATTAAGAATTATGAATTAGGAGTTACGAATGATAAATTTAAAATTATTTCAGTGGGGAGAATTTCGCCGTCCAAAGATTATGCCACTCTAATTAACGCCATCGCCATTTTGACTAAAGAATATGTGGGAATGGAAGTCAATATTATTGGCGGTCCGGCTACTGCCGCTGACCAAAACTACTTAAAGGAGATGCGGCAATTGGTTAAAGATAAAAATTTAGGGCAGATAATAAAATTTATCGGTTCGGTAGCCAATAAGGATTTAGTTTCTTATCTGCAAACAGCCGACTTATTTGTTAATATGGGCCGTACCGGCAGCTTAGACAAAGCGAT
>MFFV01000022.1:0-760 GCA_001777995.1 Candidatus Falkowbacteria bacterium RIFCSPLOWO2_02_FULL_45_15
GGCAGTCTTTGATAGAAATAGAAAAAATATTACAGCAGCTGGAAAAGAAATTCAGCTATAATCGGCTCAAGCACGAAGGCGCTTACAACGCGGCCGTAGAGGAATATGTGGAAGCCAAAATGTTCGCTAACGTTTTGGGCGGAAAAAAAATTGACGCTATCAAAGGGTTTAGCGTGAGCGTGGATTCGTATCTGGGCGGCATTTGCGATTTGGTCGGGGAGCTCGTGCGGCTTGCGGTTAACCGCGCGGCGGAAGGGAAATTTAACGAAGTGGAAAAATATAAAGTAATCGCGAATGACATTATGGCCGAATTAGTTGAGTTTGACATGACCGGCTACCTGCGCACGAAATACGACCAGGCCAAAGGGCATTTAAGAAAGATTGAGCAAGTGGCGTACGAGGTGAAGTTGAGAAAGTAGGAAGTAAGAATAATGAAAAAGCATTTAACATTTTTATTAACTCTATTTTTAGCCGCTTGCGTAGCGGCTCTGTTTTTAAGTTTTATTGTTTTTAAAATAATTTATCCGGCGCCGGCAGAGCAAACGGCTTTGAAAATTTTTCCAGCCGCCAGTCTTTTTGGCCCGCAAAGCGTAGTAAAACAGCCAGTAAAATTTTTATTCTTCGGCGACATAATGCTGGACCGGCACGTGAAAGACAAGATAAATCAGAACGGTTTTGATTCTTTGCTGGAAAAGTTAGCCGGCGGGGAGAAGCGATTTTTTCAAGGCGCTGATGTCATCGGCGCGAATTTGGAAGGCGC
>MFFV01000022.1:783-9098 GCA_001777995.1 Candidatus Falkowbacteria bacterium RIFCSPLOWO2_02_FULL_45_15
CTGATGTCATCGGCGCGAATTTGGAAGGCGCGGTAACGGCTGGCGGCAAACATTACCCGCCGGAAATTTCTATTGATTTTGCTTTTGATCCCAAGGATGTGGCGCAATTAAAAAATTATAATTTTAATTTTTTTAGCATCGCCAATAACCATGTTACGGACCAGGGAAAACAAGGATATATTGAAACCCGGGAAAATTTGGATAAACTTAATTTTAATTATTCCGGCTGTCCGGACAGGCAAGTGGGGGAATGCAATATTAGGATATTGGATATTAAAAATACCAAAATAGCCGTGCTTAGTTATTCCATGGTGTATGGAATTTTGGACGAAGAACAGATGTTCGCGCAAATAAAAGACGCAAAAACGCAGACGGATTTGGGAATTGTAAATATGCACTGGGGCGTGGAATATGAACCGGCGTCAAGGCAAAATATTCAGACGCTCGCGCGTAAAATAATTGATGCCGGCGCGGATGTTATTATCGGCAGCCATCCGCATGTGGTGCAGAACATGGAAATTTATGAAGGCAAGCCGATTTTTTATTCTTTAGGTAATTTTATTTTTGACCAGTATTTTTCGCCGGAAACGCAGGAAGGGATGGCGGTTGGTATTAATTGGCAGGATAAAAAAATTGAAATTACTTTGTTTCCTGTGCAAAGCAAATCATCCCAAGTGGAATTAATGGCCAGAGAACAAAAACAGGAATTTTTGGATTGGCTGGCGGAGAGTTCAAAAGTCAGTGAGAAGTATAAAATAATGATTCAACAGGGGAAAATAATTATAAATCAATAATTGTTAAATCATTAACCCCTCTGTCCGCCGAAGCAGCGTCCACCTCCCCTTAGTAAGGGGAGGAATAATACGCAACTGGTATTTATTCCCCTCCTTTATAAGGAGGGGTGCCCGAAGGGCGGGGAGGTAGAATTAAGGGGGAGTTATCGGAAATAATTAAAAGTTTTTTATCCCGCCAGCGGCGGGATATTATTTGGGGCTATTTTTTATTACGGAAAATATTGACAAAATGGGGGGGATAGTGATAAGGTATCAATGACTATCATAGTGGTAGTCAAATCGTTCATTTTAAATTGAGAGGAGGTGAGAGCATGCAGAAAAATGCGGTTCAACCAAAAACCAAAAACGCCACTCCGAAGCGAGTGGTGAAGGTTACCTTATCGCGCTGCCGCTGCTTTACCTGCGACACCAATTAGGTATAAGCCGAAGGCGTGGCCGAAAGGAGCAGTGTTTTTCCTTTCGGCCACTTTTTACGTAAAAAGTTTGGAGGTTATCATGTTGCATATTGAAACAGATGACGCGATTTATGAGGTTGGGTTTCAGCACATACAAATCAACGTGACGGCGCGCTGCAATATGCGCTGTGAGCATTGCCGTGGAGCATATGAAGGCACGGCTGATCTTTCGGTTGAGGATTTTACCAGTCTTATTTTTTTTAGCCGGCAGCATATCGGTGAAAAAGGGGGTTATTTATTGACAGGCGGAGAACCGCTATTGCATCCGTGGTTTAAAGATTTGCTAGTGATCCTTAGAGAGCAGGTGCGTGACGATGATTTTGTAACCATCGCTACAAACGGCACATTTTTAACTGGAGACTTTCTGGATTATCTGGGCGCATTATCGTTTCCCGAGTTCCGTATTTCCATAAGTTTGGATAGCGTTGATCAGGTGCGACATAACCGTTTTCGCCACTCTCCGCGCGGACATCAGGATTCTGTGCGGGCAATTGAGCTTGTCGCGAAAAGAAGCGATATAAAGTGTATCGTGCGCGCAACTATTCAAGCAGACCAAATAGAAGAGATGGGGGCAATGGCAGAGTTGGTGGAGTCGTTGGGCGCAGATGTTCTTTCAATTTCCAGCATCATTCCCGCTGGCAGAGCCCGCAATAAACCGGAATTTATATTTGGCAAAAAAGCAAAACAGGCGCTTATTGCCCGGATTATTGACTTGCGGCCGCAACATCCAAAACTCATTATTGACATGAACGATCCGCTGGCATATATAACAACGGCAGATGAAGGCCGGTGCGGTGAATTTGGCGGGTGCATTGCGGGTATCGGCACTTTCAGTGTTGAGCCGGATGGCACGATGTTGCCATGTCCGTTGTTGCACAATCAGGTTATAGCGAATATCAAAGGAATGAAACCCGAAGCAATGGAGCAGGCCTACATAAACAGTCCTTTTATCCATTCGCTCATCGAAAGGAAGTTGACCGATGCGTGTGGCGATTGCAGACTGCGGTTTACCTGTGGAGGCTGTCGAGCTCGGGCCGAGGCGGATTCCGGAAATTTTTTGGGGGCCGACCCGGATTGCTGGCTGCAGAGTTAATTGGTGTAAATATTTTTTCTAGGCAAACTTTTTAAAAGTTTGCCTTGTTTTTTTTATTATACTCCGTTATAATCAAGGATATGAATAATGAAGACATAATTAAAAAATTCCTTCTTTTTTTTAGAGAAAAACATACCGATGATGCCATTGAAGTAGTCGGAATTATTGGCTTTGGTTCCCGTTTTCATCGTGCCAAGGCGTCTCCTGCCTCGGATCTAGATGTCTATGTTGTTATTAAAAATATTGGTAAGCGATACCGTGGGATGACGAAGGTGGAGAGAGTTGCCGTTGATTACTTTGTCAACCCAATAGAGCGTCTGCGGTTGGACTGGAATAATTTTAAAATGAAGACTGTTCCGTATCGTACCATAGCCTATCTTTTGCGAGATGGAAGTATTATCCAAGATACGGATGACCGGGCGTTACAATCCTTGCAACAAGAAGTAAGGGCGTTTTTAGAGCAGGAAGAGAAAGAAGGCATCATGACCGAAGCTGCGACAGTGACCGCTAAATATTTTATCAGTGACTACCTGAAAGATCTGGATGATTGCTGGCATAAGAAGGATATGTTCGCATGGCACTACACGATGAACTCGTTGCTGCAGTATATAGTAGAGATTTTTTGCCGGTTTCACCGTATTGCCTTGGTGAAGCATAAATATCAAAAGAAAAAAATTGAACGCAAGGATAGTAGATTTATAGAGTTATATGAAGCCGTTGCCCGGGCTGAGTCATTGCAACAACGCCATGAAGCAGTAAACACGTTATCACGCTACTGTGTAGAACGCATGGGAGGGCCATTGCCAGAGGAATGGGAATTGGAAAGTGAGTTATAAATGGAAGTAATAAAAAAATAAAAAATAGCCCCAAATAATGTTTTGCTTCGCAAAACAAAAACTTTTAATTACATCCGATAACACTGCGTATCCGGTTTCGGTTTTTTATAAAAACCTACACCCAAATTCTGCTTCGTTCCACTTCGCAGAACTTCGGATACGCAGAAACGTTAGAGGGGGTTAAACAATTTAACAATGTAACCATATGCGCATCGCAATCATTTCCGACACCCACGACAATGTGCCGAATTTGGAAAAGGCACTAAAGTGGATGAAGGAAAATAATATTTCCCAAATTATCCATTGCGGCGATTTGTGCGCGCCGTCAATAATTAAAGAGGTGATTGCGCCGCAATTTAGCGGTCAAATTCACCTGGTTTTTGGCAATGTGGAAGATAGAGTTCTGACGCCGAAAGTCGCAGGGCAATTTAAAAATATTAAACATTACGGCGACCAAGGCGAGCTGGAAATTGATGGCTGTAAAGTTGCTTGGGCGCACTTTCCGGAAGAAGCTAAAAAATTGGCGGAAACGGGAAAATATAGTTTTGTTTTTTACGGCCACACCCACAAGCCGTGGGAAGAAAAAATCGGCAACTGCCGCGTGGTTAATCCGGGCACGCTGGCGGGGATGTTCCAAAAAGCGACTTTTGCCGTATTGGATGCGAAAACGGGAGAATTGGAGTTGAAAATTTTAGAAAAGTTATAAATTAAATTTAAAATAAAAAACTGCTCCCAGGTGAGAGCAGTTATAAGGGCAGCTTTAATTCAGTTGGTGATAAAATCACCCGCCTTGGAGGCATAGCCGTTGCAGCCGTCGATAAAAACCGGTAGATGTTTCGTCTCCAGCTTGCGAAGCCAGGTATAAAGCACCACCGATTCTAGAATACTTTTTTGTTTGAATGATCGCAAGCATATTAGAATTATTGGCATAACAACTTTCAGCGTCAGCCAAAAACGCTTCCCACGAATCCAGCGATTCTCTCGGTTCCGGTTCAGCCATCACCATTCACCTCCTTGATCATAAAAGATGTTAAGCTCTTTCTACATATTCGCCCGTTTCCGTATTTACTCTAATATCATCGCCTTCGTTAATGAACATCGGCACGGCAATTTCCGCACCGGTCTCTAAAATGGCAATTTTAGTAACGTTAGAAACGGTATTGCCTTTAACGCCCGGCGGGGTTGACACTACCTTAAGCGCCACTTTAGGCTGCAGCCGGACCGATACCGGCTTATCTTCAAAATAAAGCATTTTAACGTCCGTGCCGTCCGGCATAAATTTAATCGCGTCGCCTAATTGCTCCAAAGACAAACTAAACTGTTCAAAGCTTTCGTTATCCATAAAGTGGGCCTCGTTTTGATTTTTATACAAGTAGTTAGCCGTTTTCTCTTCGGTAGCGGTTGCTTCGGCTTTGTCGTTGCCCTGAAAAGTTTTTTCTAAGACATTGCCGGTAATTAAATTTTTTAATTTGGTTTTTAAAACGGCGCCGCCGCGGCCCATTTTATGATGGTCCGAGCGGATGACGACATAGGGTTCGTTGTTGATTTTAATCAGGGTGCCGAGTTTAATTTCAGTTAACGATAACATAAAATATATTGTCATTGCGAGGTCGAAGGCCGTGGCAATCTCGTTATTAGTATGGAGAACTACGGGATTGCTTCGCAACGACAGCAATTACCGCGGCAAAAACGGCACTAACGCCAAAATGCGCGCGCGCTTAACGGCCAGAGCTACTTTGCGCTGATGTTTAGAGCAAACGCCGGTGCGTTTTTTTGGCAGGATTTTCGCGTAGGAATTTAAAAAGCGGCGCAGGAGTTGCGCGTCTTTGTAATCAACCTCTTTTAAGTTATTAACGCAAAAATAGCATTGTTTGTCTTTTTTTAGTTGTTGTTGCATAGTTCAAGAAGTTAGTGTGGGTTTAATCGGTTAGCGAACCTTTAACACGAAATGGCTGTACGGATTTATATCTAAATCAGATGAATGCGCCTGCCTGCCGCCTGCCTGCCGGTAGGCAGGGTAGGCAGGAATGCCACTAATTTTTGCATCACATTTTCATACATTCGTGGCATTCGCGTAGTTGCAGGAAGTAATAGATCTGAAAGCAGTATTCGTGTTATACGATCGCAGATAGTTTTAAACCCGTACGAAGTCTTCCTAGAAGGGGATATTTTCTACTTTTATTTCTTCTTCGCCGTCCGCTTCAGACGGAGAGTTAAAAGCTTCCGGGGCGGTAAAAGTCGCCGGCACTTCCTGGTCAATAACCGGCACCTCTTCACTCATCGGCGCTGGCGCCATCGCCGGCCGCATCGGCGCCGCGGCAGTCGCGGTTGACGCTTGCGCCTGGCCGGAGGAGCCGAGCATAATCATGTTGTCGGCGATAATTTCCGTTCGGTTGCGCTTAGCGCCGTCTTGGCCAACCCAGTCGCGGGTCTGAAGGCGGCCTTCAATATAAACTTGCTTGCCTTTCTTTAAATAAGTGCCGCAGATTTCCGCCAGTTTGCGCCAAGCGACCACATTATGAAATTCCGCTTTTTGCTGGCGCTGGCCGCTCGCGTCCGTCCAAACAAAATTAGTGGCGACCGAAAAAGAAGCGACCGTTTGCCCGGAGGGGGTAGTGCGCACTTCCGGGTCGCGGGTTAGGTTGCCGATAATCATTGCTTTGTTTAGGTTCATATATTTTTTTATCCTGCCAATTACAAATTAAGTACAAATATACAAATTTTGTCATTGCGAGGAGTGCAAGCGACGAAGCAATCCCATAACCTTCGCGAAAAACGACAGGATCGCCACACCCTACGAGCTCGCGACGTCAGAAATTATTGGTATATTCGTAAGCGATTGGTAATTAGTAGGAATGAGTAATTAAAGGAATAAGATAATATTTTTTATAATAAACTTTCCGTGTCGTCCAAAATTTTATTCAGCTTTTCGTCCAACTCTTCAATGCTTACCTTCTTAGTCTCTTTTTCTTTTGTTTCCGCCGGCGCTTTGTGTTTAACTACTCGTCCTTCTCGCTCTTCCATTGCTTTTGCTTGTTCTTCGGCCATTTTCTGGGTAGCGCGTTTTTCGTTGGCGATTTCTTCCGCGCTCTTGATTCTTTTTTGGGTAACGAGATGGCGGAGGATGTCTTCATTCAAGCGCAGATAATTATTCAATTTGTTGATGTTTTCCCGGAGCAGATCAAACTCTATCAAAAAATAATAGGCATGGAAAAAACCTTTTATCGGGTAAGCGAGTTTTTGCTTTCCCCAAGCCTCTTCTTGGATAATTAAGCCCCCCTGGTCTTTAATGAATTTGACGACCGCGCTCGTGATGGGCTCAAGCTCGTTTTCGCTAAATTTATTGGCGATCAGATAAACCAGCTCGTAGCGTTGGATATTCGGCTCTTTGGCTTCGGTAACGGTTTCTTTTTTAGGCATATTAATTTTAGGCATTCGCATTATAAAATAAAAACCCGCAAGGCGTCCCTCCTTGCAGGATGAAGAGAAACACCTTTATCCCGCACTTTAATGCGGGATTATCGCTACAAAATAGCGTGGGAAAGGTTTACTCCGTATTTGCGTCAGCAAAATATCGGGGGTTGCCCCGTTAAATGCGCGAGCGTTGTACGGGGATAATAATTAATTGTAGTTTGATTTTAACACAGGTTTATTTTTAGAGCAATATTGACATAATTTTATTTTATGGCATAATGCAGAAGTTACAAAAGGTACTGAAAATTATTTTTAAATTAGTTTGGCCATTGAGAGTCCTTGGCAATTTTTCGCAAGGGCTTTTTCTTTTTGCTAAAAATTTATAATGAGCTTAAAATGGAGCTATGCAATACTTTTTTATCTTAGGCAAAAATCCAACTTTGTCGTTTGCCGAAATTGTTTCTGTTTTTCAGTTAAAACCGGGGCAGATTTTGTATTTAGGGGAAGAGGCGGCGGTTGTGGAGATGGAGCGGGAAATAGACGCCCAGCAGATTATCAGAAGGTTGGGGGGAACGATTAAGATAGGAATTATCAATTATCAATTACGAATTACAAACCTTGCCTACCCTTGCCTACCGGCAGGCAGGCGGCAGGCAGGTGACGAATCAATGTCAAATGACTTAATATCAAAATTAATGCCAAACCAAAAAGAACCAACTGGAAAATTTCATTTCGGCATTTCATATTATGGTAAAGGCAAATTTAAACAAGAGAAAGCATTGGCGATGGAAATAAAAAAAGCGCTGAAGGAAAAAGGCGTGAGTTCGCGCTGGGTGACGAGCCGGGAAAAAACTTTGTCGTCGGTCGTGGTGGAACAAAATAAATTAACGAGTGAGCAGGGAGTGGAAATTGTCATTGTCGGCGACGGCGCAAAATACTGGGCCGGCAAAACCTTAGCCGTGCAGCCGTTCAAAGAATTGTCCGCGCGCGATTACGGCCGGCCCGGGCGCGACGATTACTCGGGGATGCTGCCGCCGAAGCTGGCGCAGATAATGATTAACCTCACCACCTCACCCCTACCCCCTCTCCTTAGAAAAGGAGAGGGGAACTATAGCAACATGGTTTTATTAGACCCTTTCTGCGGCTCGGGAACTATTTTAACCGAAGCGGCGCTAATGGGCACCCTCACCCAAACCCTCTCCCCGGGGGCGAGGGGGCTTTTTTCAAGAATCATTGGTTGTGACAAAAGCGAAAAAGCGGCCAAAGATACCAAAGAAAATATAAACTGGATAGCAAAAAAATATCTAATATCTAATATCCAATATCAGATTTTTCAGTGTGACGTTAAGCAGTTATCACAAGCGATAAAGCCAAACTCCATTAACGCCATCGTTACCGAACCGTATTTAGGGCCGTCCCGAATGAAATGGAATGAAAAAAATATCAGGCAGGTCGCGCGCGAGTTAGAAAGTTTGTACGGGCAAGCCCTGCTGGAATTTGCCAAAGCGTTAAAGCCGAACGGGAGAGTAGTGATGGTTTGGCCGATTTTTAAAATCAAAGGCGGCGAGATAAAGCTTGCCGCCGATAAAATTTTGGGCAGTAATTTTAAAATAGCCAATTTGTTGGCGGAATTTTTGCCTAACAAAATTATTAAATTAAGCGAGCGCGAAACGATGGCCTACGGCCGGCCAAACCAAAAAGTTTGGCGGGAGATTGTAGTTTT
>MFFV01000022.1:9179-9294 GCA_001777995.1 Candidatus Falkowbacteria bacterium RIFCSPLOWO2_02_FULL_45_15
CTTGTTAGCATAGGAGGCAGGCGATGGATAACAGAATGGTTTTAAACACGGACGATACGGTTAATTTAGCTAGAACCATAAAGGGCCACGAAGTGAAAGTAACTATTTTAGACGA
>MFFV01000022.1:9517-12421 GCA_001777995.1 Candidatus Falkowbacteria bacterium RIFCSPLOWO2_02_FULL_45_15
ATTAAGCCGGCTGGTAATATGTGCCCCTGCCTATCAGTATCAGTGGTAAACCCTAACGATGAAGCAGTTTGTGAAAAATAGGAGGAACTCTCCAGGTTTAATTTGAATCCCGCGAAATACAAGCGTATTTTTCGGGATTTTTTGCTTTTTTAGGGTAATTTCGCTACACTTAAAGGAGCTATTCATAAGAAGAGATGGCGCAATAGTTACGGGATTGCTTCGTCGCTTCGCTTCTCGCAATGACACAGAAAAATAATGACAACCGAATAATCAATCCGACTGAATCTAACGGTGATTTAGCGCTGGACCAGACTTTGCGCCCCAAAACGCTCGCCGAATATATCGGGCAGGAAAACATCAAAGAAAACCTGCGGATTTTTATGCAGGCGGCGAAAGGGCGCAGCGAGCCGATTGAACACGTTTTGTTATATGGCGCGCCGGGTTTGGGAAAAACGACGCTCGCGCACGTCATCGCTAACGAGATGGCGGTTAACTGCCGCGTAACGAGCGGCCCGGCGATTGAAAAAGCCGGAGATTTAGCGGCGATATTAACGAACTTAAGCGCCGGCGATATTTTGTTTATTGACGAGATTCACCGGCTGAACAAAACGATTGAAGAGGTGCTTTATCCGGCGATGGAAGACTACGCTTTGGACATAATTATCGGCAAAGGCCCAAGCGCGCGCACGCTGCGCCTTGATTTGCCGCGCTTTACCATCATCGGCGCGACCACCAAAATCAGTTTGCTTTCCGGCCCCTTGCGCGACCGTTTTGGCTCAACTTATCGTTTGGACTTTTACCAAGCGGAAGACATCAGTAAAATCATTAAACGCAGCGCCGGGATTTTGAACATTGAACTTGACTCAGGCGCTTGCGAGCAAATCGCCGCTCGCGCTCGGCGCACGCCGCGCGTTGCCAACCGGCTGTTAAAGCGCGTGCGCGATTACGCGCAAGTGAAAGCGGACGGCCAAATTACCGCCGACATTAGTTTACGGGCGTTGCAGATGCTCGCGGTAGACGAACTGGGCTTGGATGATGTTGACCGCAAAATAATTAGCGCGATTTTAGAAAAATTTAACGGCGGGCCGGCCGGGCTAAACAGCATCGCGGCCGCTACCGGCGAAGAGATGGCCACCATTGAAGACGTGTACGAACCTTATTTACTGCAAATCGGTTTTATTGAGCGCACTCCTAGAGGAAGGATGGTAACGGATTTAGGCAAAAAGCACTTAGGTGTGCAAGGGAAAGAAAAGCAAAAGTTATTGTTATAGGTTGTCATAAATAGCCGTCAATTCACGAATTGCCACCCCGAAGGACAGCAGACTGCCTACGGGGCAGGCGAATAAATTAACGAATTACCACAAATAGTTATATAAAAAAACTGTTCTTTCGCAATTAAATAAATACTAAACCGAAAGCGAGGCAACTATCATGTCAACAACCGATGTCGTCCAAATTGTAGATGTCGTCCAAATTGTAGCGGCAGCACTTTTTATGTTGTGGTTTTGGTTGTTATTAAGGCTAAAAATTGGTTCGTACTCGAATTATTATGGCGATATGAACGTCAGAAGCGAAAAACGATGGTTGTTAGTAGATTTAAAGCGGGCGAGAAAAAACATCTATTTCGTTATCGGCCGCGACTACCTTAATCTTTGGGACAACTCAAAAGTTATTCGGCAATTACAGGCCGCGATTCAACGGGGAGTGGAAATTACTTTTATCATCAGCCAAGTTGACCGCCCGAAAATTGACAACCTGCAAGCATTGGTAGGCAAGGGAATAAGTATCCGCCTACTGGACGGGCAACCACACAATACATTACGGCTCGTTGATGGCATAGGCACTTACACCGCTAACCCTGGCATGGGAGAATTTTTGTGGACCAACAAAAATTCGCAAATAGCTCAAAAGACAGAGAAGATAATTAGTGATCTTTTAAATCATTGTCTTGCCGCTTAAACCTAAAAGAAAAGAGGTGATATTATGGAAAGTAATAATAACCCCGCTGGCGTAAAAAGAGAAAAGTGCACGGAAACTGATGGGGCAGAGCCAAGTAGAGATTACTCGCCCACAGAGCCAGAAAAAAAATTACTTTCATAATTTCTCTGTATGGGAACGGCGAGGCGAAGAGTCTCTTAAAAATTGTATAGTCGGAGGACCGGTGCCTCACTTGTAGCAGGACATTATCGTTCATTTATGTTTTGGCGGACGGCAATTTATGTCGTCCGTTTTTTATTTTTCTTGACTTTTTTAAAACATTGTGATATATTGCCCTACAATAATCGTACATTTTCTAGAAAAGAGGTAAATAAAGAATGGACAAACAACATGCGATAAAAGATGGGGAGTTGAAATGCGGTTTTGAGGGCAAGAAATCTCCCTATCGTAAGTTGTCTCAAAAAGACGGCAAGGTAGTTCAGCAGAACCCGAAAATGGTTCTGTTGGGTGGACCTTTTATCGCCAAATCGGGATGTTTGCGCGCTCGTCTGGATATTAGTGTTTATCTGTGTGGGCACGAAGATAATTTTTACCTTGAAGTCTATCTCTGGCGGATGGGTGATGGTCATCCGCGCGATAACGAAGTTATCGTACGGCATCGCTTGCCATCGCTTGCCGAGGCGGAAGAATGGTTAGAAAAAACCAAGGAAATACTGGTCAATGCGGCGCGCATCAGTTTTCCCGACGACATGGCTTTGCTTGTTCAAGCCATCATTGAGGAGTTTAAACTCCGTCGGGAAAATTTTCAACAAGCGCTGGCGGCGGACCGCAAGCCGCACCAAAAGCAAAAGAAAGAAAAGTAAATTTTTTAGCCATGGGAAGGGATAACGGAGCTCGGTAGTTTGACACCGGGCTCTTTTTTTTTCTATGATGCATATATGAAACTATCAGACTTTGATTATAATT
>MFFV01000023.1 GCA_001777995.1 Candidatus Falkowbacteria bacterium RIFCSPLOWO2_02_FULL_45_15
TAATTACCTAACTAATTTTAATTATATGATGGGATATTTCTACGGCTACCCGGGCGGAATGGGTTTCGGGTGGCTGACAATGATCATTGGCTGGGTCTTAGTTATACTAATAATTATTTGGTTGGCGCATTTAGTCAGCGGCCGTACCGATAAAAATTCGGCGCTGGATATCGCCCAAGAACGTTACGCGCGCGGCGAAATTACCAAGAAAGAATTGGCAGAAATAAAGAAAACGCTTAAAAGTTAAAATAATTATTTATGCCGGCCTATCGGTTGCAAATAGTAATAGTTATCGGCATCATCCTCGCTTTGGCGGTGATTCCTTTGACGTGGAGCGGTTGCGGCCAACAGAGCGTCCACTTAAGCTGTTCCGTCGGTTTAGAATGCAGCAGCGAAATTTTTTCTGCCTTAACGCACATTACTGCCATGACTAAAGCAGTAGCCAACTTTTTAATCAGTAGCATGGTGGCTTTGTCGTTAGCGCTGGTTTGGCTAGCGTGGTGGCGCCTGCCCCAGGCATTCGTTGCCGTACCCATTGCTGCCGGCGTGCGTTTAGGCGAACAAGGAGTTAGTAGCTATTACCGGCGTTTGCATCCCCACGACGTTTTAGTCGCCAATTTACCTAAAATATACCGCCGACACTTTGCTGTTCTAAGCAATTAATCGCTCTCCTTATTTTGATATTAAGGAGAGTAAGATTTGCTTAGTTAAGCAAAGTGTTTTTATTTTAGTTATCTTAATAATCATCGCTATGAAGACAAAACAATTTAACTATCTTATCTGTGGTATAGCGGCAGTCGTCTTAGTGGCGGTGGGTTGGTACTTCCTGAACCAAACCATTAGCCGGCCGGCGTTAGCCGAGGGTAGGTTAGAAATAACGGAGAGCGATTATGATTTCGGCGTTGTCGGACTGGCGCCCGTTAACCATATTTATCGCGTTAAAAATGCGGGCGCGGGCGACATTACGATTGTTAAAGTCGCCACTTCCTGCGGCTGCACCACGGCGCAGTTGCGCCAGGGCAAGAGAATAACTCCCCCAATCGGCATGGACCACGGCAATCTGCCGCGAGTAAATTTTGTCTTAGGCGCGGGCGAGGAAATGGAAGTAGTCGCTGCTTATAATCCGTTGGCCCACGGACCGGAAAACGCCGCTGGCTTCTTTCAGCGGGCGATTTATCTTAAGACCGAAAATCCTCGCGCTGAATATACTTTAACTTTTAACGTTACCGTTGACACCAATAAATAAGAAAGAATTTATGAAAAAATTAAAGATAAAGAAATATTTAAGCAACGCGTTGATAGTCAGTTTGCTATTAATTAGTTGGCATATCGCCCAAGCGGCGGAATCAGGAGGGCGCTATCAGACAGCGGCCATTTATTACAACGAAGCGTGCAGTGATTGCAACCAGTATTTGACCCAAGAGCTAATGCCTTACTTGCAAGAACAGGGGCTAACCGTTGAATTGTTTGACTATCTCAACGACCGGTCGGTGAGAAAAGATTTGAATGCCTTACAGGATAAAATTAACATCCCTTATGAATTGCAGAGCCATATTATGACTTTTCTTGATGACGGCAAAGTTATTATCGGCGGGCACGTGCCGCTAGAGCGGGTGCGCGAAGCAATGGCCGCCGATAGGTTGCCCCAGCCACTGCTGATTTTTCAGGACCAGATGTTAGGGATGTCGGGCATTCAGATTAAAGACGCTAAGTATGCGGTTTGGCAGCCCGAAACCGCCGCGCAAACGTACGGTTTAGACGAACCGTTAACGACCTATCTTGATTCTTGGCAGCGGCAGGAATTATTGCCAGCCCAAAACAGGCAACGCTCTTTATTGCCGCTGGTATTATTAACCGGGCTGCTTGACGGCATTAATCCCTGCGCCATCGCGGTGCTGCTGTTTTTTGTTGCCTTTCTATTTACGTTCAAAGGCAGCTTAAAGTTAATCGCGCTTTACGGCAGTCTTTACATCGGCATTATTTACCTGACGTATTTAGGCATCGGCTTAGGTTTGTTTAAGGCGGTAGTTTTATCCAACGAACCCCACCTAATGGCTAAAATCGGCGCTTGGCTGATTATCGTTTTGGGCGGTATAAATATTATCGGCTATTACCAGCCGCGTTTTCCGATTAAATTGCAGATGCCGCGCTTTTCTCAAGAAACATTGCGGCGCTGGCTGACTGCCGGAACTTTGCCGGCAGTTATTATCGGCGCGTTTTTGGTCGGCCTCTGTACTTTCCCTTGTTCCGGCGGAATTTACGTCGCTATCGTCGGCTTGCTCGCTTCTCGCCAAAATTTTTGGCAGGGCTTAAGCTACCTTTTGCTTTACAATGTAATGTTCGTGTTGCCGCTGATAATATTATTGGCTTTTGTCGGCAACCGGTACGCGCTCAACCGGATAGCCGTCTGGCAGGCGGCTACGGCCAAAACATGGAAACTGTGGTTGGGCCTGGCCGCTGTCGCCACCGGCGTTATTATCTTAGCGTGGTTCGTTTAAAAGCGGACTCGCTTTAATTTACTAAATTTATTTATGTTTAAGCTATTCAACAGATTAAAAACAGCCAAAATAATCAATTCCCCCCAAAAACAAAACGAACAAAATCGCGACTGCCCGATGTGCCGCGTTTCACCGGAGGTTATCAGCCAACTAAAACAAGGAGTAAAACCGGGCCGTTGCCATAAATCCTAAACATTATTTACTAATCATAAGTTGTATGCAAAAAAAATACGGCATTGCCCTGATGTTCGTGCTGGTGTTTATGCTGATTATTAATCAGTGGCAATTAAGCGCGCTGAATAAAATGGCTGCCATGGCATCTTCACAAGCTAATGCCGCCGCGCCAGCCAATCCAACGGCAAGCGAAACTATGTTGTCGCCAGAGATTGCGGCTGTAGCTAGTGAACTGTTAGCGCGCGGCGTACCGCCCGTTTACGGCGCTAAGTTGGGAGTGAGTTTTGACGACCCGACCGCCGCTATTAACGTTTTAGCGCCTTTGGAGCAGGACACGCGCCTTAATAAACTAACCGGCGCGCTGCTGCAGCGCTACATCGCCATTGGCCAGCAGACCGCCTGCGAATTTTGTTGCGGCGCTACGACTTTGGTATTTCCGGACGGAAGCAAAGCGTGCGCCTGCGCCCATTCCGCGGCAATGCGCGGGGTGATTGCTTACCTGTTAACTACGGAAGGCAATACGATGAGCGACCAGCAAATACTCGCCGAAGCTAATAAATGGAAGTCGGTATTTTTTCCCGCGCCGACCGTACAGAAATATTTAGCCAGCCAAGGGCGGCAGACTGCGAGCCCGGCATTGCCGGCGCAGGTTGGCGGATGTTAATTTATTTACTTTATTATTAATTAAGCATTAAATTTATGGACAACACAACTTTAAAGGCAGCGGCGGCGCAAGAAATAGACAGTCTCTTTGAACGGCGCCGCCAGCGCCTGCGGCTCTGGAAAGACGGCGTTGTTATCGGCGTGGTTATTATTTTACTGTTGATGACTTTTTTTCAGTCAATAGAAATCGGCCGCCTGCGCGGGTACGTGCAAGCGGCTAATTCCGTTCGCGCTGCCGCCGCGTCCGCGTCTGCCCCCGCCGCTTCCACTAATGTTGGTCTGCCGGCGCAAGTAGGCGGCTGCTAACGATAATTTTATGCAAGGGGAAAAATTAATTATTGCTATTTTAGTAAGCTTAGCGTTGGGCGGCTTAGTTTGGTCGGCGGCGAGCATTTTTAGCGGGCAGGCGGCCGTATCGCCGTTAGTTAATAATCAAGAGAATTTTGCCAAAGCTTTGCAAGCCGAGCTGCCGGATAAATGCCAAACCCCGCCCGGCTATACCGAATCCGACTGGCAGGAACATCTGTCGCATCACCCGGACCTCTATGCCGAATGTTTTACCGATAGTAAGTAAATTCTGCCAATAAAAATAATATGCGGACAAAAGAAATTATTCGTTCAATTAAGCGAGGAGTGATCGCTATCTTCGGCTTAAGTTTTCTCTATGGTATACTGATATTATTAACGATGCCTAACTTTCAGGAAGCGTTGGCGGTGACGGCGGAAGTTTGGTATTTATTAATAGCTATTATCATTAGTTTTGGCGCGCAATTCGGCCTTTGGTTTTATGTAAGAGCTATCAGACGCCAAACTAGCGGCGCTCTGCCGGGAGTAAGCGGAACCACTTCTTCGGTTTCGATGTTAGCTTGTTGCGCCCACCATTTGGTTGATTTGTTGCCGCTGTGGGGGCTGTCCGGCGCCGCTTTATTTTTGGGGCAGTACCAACGCCCGCTGCTCGGTATTAGTTTAGCGATTAATCTTTTAAGCATCGCCTACTTATTATATGTTGTTGCCAAAAAGTAATTTTTTCTCTAAACATGGTTGGTGGATGTTATTAGGTTGTGCATTGCCAATTATGGCTGCGCTTTTAATTTTTGTTTGGGGAAAATTGCCTAACGATTATTGGCTGTGGTTAGTAATATTGCTATGCCCGCTCGTTCATATAGTTATGATGCGCTCGCACGGGCATAACGGGCAAACAGCGTGCCGTCTAGAAGATGAGCAAGCGTCGGCTGCTAAATTTTATACTTGCCCCGAGTGCGGGCTGCGTTATGCCGATCCAGGATGGGCGAAAAAATGCGAAGCTTGGTGCCGGAAATATCAGAGCTGTAATTTAGCCATCACTAAACATGCGGTTAAAGATTAATTTTATGTAGTGCGATTTAATTTTATGCAATACGCTTGGTTAATTTGGAGTTTAATATTAATCGGCATTTGGCTGGTAGTTTATGTTTTGCTTGGCAGTAAAGAACAAAAAAAAGAAATGCTGGCCGTTAGTTTTTGGACTTCGTTAACCGGTTTGACCGAGCCGCTGTTCGTGCCCCGTTACTGGAGCCCGCCCTCGCTTTTTAATCTAAACGTTTTAACGGGCTTTGACATTGAAAGCATTATTTGGGCTTTCGGCGTCGGCGGGATAGTAGCGGTGCTCTATGAATTTATCTTTCGCGCCCGCCGGCATAGCCACTTGCCTCATTCCGAACGGCAACAGCGGCGCCACCGCCTCCACTACCTGACAATCGGCGCTACGCCGATATTACTTATTGCGTTGCTTTTAACTACCGGCTGGAACCCAATTTATTCTTCTATTGCGGCGCTTCTGATCGGCGGTTTTGCCGCTTGGTATTGCCGTCCCGACCTCAAGCCGAAAATGATCGCCAGCGCTTTTCTTTTTTTGGCAGTTTATTTTTTGTACTTTTTAACGCTGACCGCCATGTACCCGGCTTATGTTGAAGCGGTCTGGAATCTGCCGGAATTATCCGGAGTGCTTGTCGCCGGCGTGCCGCTGGAAGAATTATTGTTTGCTTTTAGTTTCGGCTTTATGTGGTCAAGCGTCTACGAGCATTTTGGCTGGTATCGCTTAGTAAAAAGTTCGTAATGAAAAATTAAACGCAAAGAGTATGAGGGGTAAAATAAAAATTATTGCTCTGTTCGCGTTCATGGCGTTCGCGAGTAATTTTATTTGGGAGTCCTGGCACGCCTCTTACCTTTACGCGTCCCATACTTTTAACTTGAGCTTTTGGCCGCT
>MFFV01000024.1:0-4737 GCA_001777995.1 Candidatus Falkowbacteria bacterium RIFCSPLOWO2_02_FULL_45_15
AAAAAGATTATGACCGCGGGCATCATCGGTTTAGTGATCGTATTAGCCGCTTTTGGCATAGCCAAATTCGTGGTCAACGCGCTGATAACGGCGACGGCATAAGGCCAGTAGCTTTTACCTCTTCTTCCCGGAAAGCGATATTTAAATTTAAAAAAATATTTTTTACCTATTAATTTAAGCGTGAGGCGTTACATGTTTTATGTTACACATCACGCCAAGTCAATTTATGAAAAAAATTGCCAAAAATTTTTTAGCCGCGCTCATAATGGCGGTATTCAGCTTGACGGTTGTTTCTACCGTTAACGCTCTTGATACCGGGAGCACGGGTGGTACCGGCGGCAATATTGACCCGAATACTTATTGGGGGGGCAATACGGTCGCTAACAACATTGAAAGCGACATCCAATTAGGCAAGCGCGACCCGCGCGAAATCGCCGCGAACGTAATCAATATTATTTTGGGCTTTTTAGGAATTATCGCCGTGATCTTAATTTTGGCCGGCGGCTTCAAATGGATGATTGCGAGCGGCAATCAGGACAAAGTTGACGAAGCCAAAAAGCTAATGGCCGCAGGCGCCATTGGTTTAGTTATTATTTTGGCTTCGTTCGGCATCGCCCGCTTCGTCATTAACGCCTTAGTCAGCGCCACCGCTTAGCAGTCGGCGCAAATTAAATTTGCCCGCGCGCATTTAATCGCCTAATAACTTTTATGAAAGGGATAGCATTTAATTTTATCCCCACACCTTCCAGAACGCCCGGCAGCTCTACTGCGGGGATTCTCCCTGACACTAAAAATTTTGGTGCGGGGGTAAACCCCCGCCGGAAGGTATGGGGATTTATCGCCGCCGCAGTTTTAATCGGTTTATGGTTGGCCATTAATAGCGCGGCCTTAGCGGCATCAAATTCTTTTGGGTTGAATGAAACGGCTGACATCGCTTTTAACAATACCGACCTTAGCCAGACCAGAGAAGCGGACATTGCTATTATTATAGGCAGAATTATCAACACGGCGCTCTCTTTTTTGGGCATCGTGTTTTTAATCTTAGTCATTTACGGCGGCTTTATGTGGATGACGGCGGGCGGCAGCGAAGAAAAAGTGGGCAAGGCGATCGCCCTGTTTAGCAATTCCGCTTACGGCTTAATGATAGTCATCGCCGCTTATTTAATCACCCGCTACCTCGGCACCGCCATTGTTAACTCTTTAAAGTAATGCGGCACTTTTTTATCGCCACTGCCGTTATCTTGCTTATGTTTGCGGCCAATATTGTTTGGGCCGAAGATTTTGGTAGCTATAGCGGTTTAGACAAAATAGCCGGCGAGAACGCGGCCGGCTACGACACCTCGAAAACTAATTTGCCGGCTACGGTCGGCGCCGTCATCCAATACGTCCTTTCTTTTTTAGGCGTGATCATGCTCGCGATCGTTTTGATCAGCTATTTTATTATGAGTAACGCCGGCGGAGACGAGGAGCTGGTGCGTAAATCCAAGCAATGGATAAAAAACGGAATTATCGGCATTTTGATAGTATTAGCCGCCTATACTTTAACGGCCATTTTTATAAAATTTTTCGCCAACGCGGTTTTTAACGTCGGCGGCTAAATTATGCCAGATATTTTTTTTTATTTATTAAAAAATATTTTTAGGATTATGCCGGCGGCGGCCAGCGTTTTTAACGACGCCTTCGGCAATACTTTGAGTAAAATCAGCAACGGCGGCGGCTCTGGCTATTTAGACGTTCAAGCCAGTTATCTGCCGACCTACATCGGCACGTTATTGGGCTGGACCGTTTTTATGGGCGTTACCATTATTTTGCAGGTAATAGTAGCCGCTTACGAATATATGACCGCCCAAGGCGAGGAAGAAAAAGTAATTAAAGCGAAACAGCGCATCCGCAACGTTATCATTTCTTGTTTTATTCTGGTTGGCGGTTACGCGCTCGCGACCGCCGTCGTTATTTTATGGTCGCAGTACACCGGTTACCGGGGGATTGGCAATTAGACAATACTTAATTTATAATTTACTAAGACTTATGAGTGATCTAAGTAAATTGAATCGTATCAGACGGCGCGTATCGTTGGCGTTACTAGCGATGGCGTTAGCCGCGCCAGTATCTGTTTTCGCCCAAAATGCCAATCAAGCGGTCGGACCGGGCACTATTTTGGATAATTTGCGCAGCGCCGGCAATGCCGCTAAATACAATGTAGATTCCAGTAAAGAGGGCATCCCTGCCTATGTTGATTTGGTCGGACAGGTGCTGAACGCCTTTTTTGCCGTTGTGGGAATAATTTTGATTGTGCTGGTGATTCACGCCGGCTACCTTTGGATGACCGCGCGCGGCAACGAAGAGCAGGTTACCAAAGCTAAGGACCAGATTCGGCAAGCAATCGTCGGTTTTATTATTTTAATGGGAGCGTACGCGATTACCTATTTTGTGTTAACGGCCTTAAACGGTTTTAGCGCGAACGTGTCATTTGCCCCTATGTCGCATTTGGCGTGGGGGTAAACTTTAGCAATATGGCCATCATTAAAAAAATTAACTGGCGGCACATCATTACTTTAGTAATGCTTTTAAGCATTTTTTTAATTCCTTATTTTGTTTTCGCTCAAGCTAGCGTAGAAGAGTCCCCAGAAGGTATTAATCGAGGTTTCTTGCCACAGCAAGAGGGTATGACCGCTAAAGGATTGCTGCGGCAATTGGGCGATAAAGCGGGCTATGAAACGGCAGTAGGGCAAAATAACATTGGGGCGGTAGTGGCGGCGGTGATTAACGGTTTTTTAGCCATACTCGGCATTATTTTTTTATTTTATTTAATTCACGCCGGCTATCTTTGGATGACCGCGCAGGGCAACGAGGAACAAGTTACTAAAGCCAAAGACGAAATCCGCAACGCCGTTATCGGCATCATTATCATTATCGCGGCGTACGCGATTGTGAATTATGTGATCGTAGCGTTATTAGAAAATTATGGTGAAGGCGGGGGAGGGGTTGGAGGAAGTACTTTTTAATTTTGCCTTAATAGTTTGTCTAAAGAGAAAAGCATTGTCTAAATGACAATGCTTTTTATTTTTATCGTTGTGTCATTCTCGTCCCGTATTTATTACGGGGCGGGAATCTCGCTGGAGAATCAATAATCTTGATAATATAACCCCCAAAACACCCATTCCCCAAAGAACCAATCAGCTTGGTGGTTAACATGAAAGCCCCGGGGTCGGGCGAGGGAGTAGGAGCCACGCAAAAATTGACAATTGTATTCTCCCTCCGGCAAGACGAATTTCCGTTTTTCACCGGGGAATAAAGTGAATGTCTTATTAGTTGGCCCGGTGATTAAAAAGGTTACTGTTTCATACCGGCTTAGGTTATAAATTATTCCCGGGATTCCCGGTATGCTCATAGGAGTAGTTGAATTTTGTATTTCCACTACCGCCGCGAGGCTCTTTTCAAATTCTAATGCGTCGCGGCGTTCGCGGAGCTTTAAAATATCTTGGGCATCTTGGGCACTCAACCTGCCCGTGGCCGGTGATCCGTTCACCGCCTTATCCAAATTGTCATAGTGCGGTGGCGCTTGCAGGTAAGCGCACCCCATCTGGCTGAACAGTATTATCGCCAGAAGCCAGAGCAAAATCCCAAGCCCCAGTTGATACGCCGCTCCGCGGTTCATCGTTACCCAAAATCGTTCACTGCCGAGTTCTGCTTTCATGATAGTTACTCCTTTTCCCTTAGGTATATTTTTGATTGATGCACAAGTTAAAAGAACAAAAAATATCGTTTTAAGATATCATAAATATTTTATTTTGTCAAGCTTTGGTTACAATCAACTCTAATTCCGCGCGGCTTCCTTGCTGTAATATTTTTTTGCCTGCCCCGCAGGATTGTCCTGCGGGGTTTTAATGCTTTAATGTAGAAGTATCCGGCAACCGCAATCATCGCCGCGTTGTCGGTTGTATATTTTAAATCTGGCATAAAGTAAGCGGTCTTAGGCAAAGTGCGTTCAAGAGTTCGTTTTAGCTGTCGGCGCAATTCAACATTAGCGGCCACGCCGCCTGCAAGCATTACTGATTTTACTTTATATTTTTTTGCCGCTTTAACGGTTTTTGAAATTAAAACGTCAATTATCGCCTGCTGGAATTCGGCGCAGTAAGCGGGGATTTTATGTCGCCAATTTTTATCGCCTTGAATTTTATAAAGCAAGGCGGTTTTTAAACCGGAAAAACTAAAATCAAAAGTGGCATCGTTAAGCATGGGGCGAGGCAGATTGATATTGGATGTTGGATATTTGATGTTGGATGTTTTTGTTGCGGCAGCGGCAATTGCAGGACCGCCCGGATAGCCGAGCCCTAAAATTTTGGCCGCTTTGTCAAAAGCTTCGCCGGCGGCGTCGTCGCGCGTTTGGCCGAGCAGTTTAAACTTAAAATGGCCGCGCATCAAAACTAATTCCGTATGCCCGCCCGAAACGATTAAAACGAGCGCGGGGAATTTTATTTTTTTATCCCCACACCTTCCTGTAATATTTTTCCCCGCAGGATTTACCCCTACACCGAAATTGGTGTTGGGGTTTAATACCCCGCGGTGAAGGTGTGGGGATGAATTACCGATGAAGTTGCTGTAAATGTGGCCCGCTAAATGATTAACGCCCACGAGCGGCTGGCGCCAAGCAAAAGAGAGCGCTTTAGCCGTTTCAATGCCAATTAACAAGGAAGAAATTAAGCCCGGACCGGTTGTTACCGCAATCGCCCTCAC
>MFFV01000024.1:4764-11735 GCA_001777995.1 Candidatus Falkowbacteria bacterium RIFCSPLOWO2_02_FULL_45_15
TCCCCTCTCCCGCTCGGCGGGAGAGGGGGCAGGGGGAGAGGGCTTCATTTATCACGGGCAAAATATTTTTAATGTGGTTGCGCGCGGCGAGTTCCGGGATAACTCCGCCGTAGGGGCGATGAATTTTTATCTGCGAGGAAACGACGTTAGAGATGACCTTAATTTTATCCGCTTTGCCTTCAATCAGCGCGGCGGCTGTTTCGTCGCAGCTACTTTCAATAGCTAAAATAATCATATTTTCTGTCATTCCCGCGAAAGCGGGAATCTAAGATTTTATAAAAGTTTGATAATGAGATTCCCGCTTTCGCGAGAATGACAATAGTATTATGTTTTTTTACTTTTTTTCTTTCTCCACTCTTTAATTTTTTTATGGTCGCCGGACAATAAAACTCTGGGTACTTTATATGTTTTGCCGTTAATGGTTAACGTTTCCGGTCGAGTGTAATGCGGGTGTTCCAAAAATCCGGCTGGGGAATGCGACTCAAACCGCGCCGACTCCTCATTGCCCAAGACGCCGGGCAGAAGGCGCGTAATTGAGTCCACCACCGCCATTGCCGGCAATTCGCCGCCGGTGAGAACATAATCGCCGACCGATATTTCTTCATCCGCGAATTGCTTAATTCGTTCGTCCACTCCTTCGTACCGCCCGCAGATTAAAATAATATTATCTCCCGAATGTTCGGGATTGGCATATCGCTTCGCCAGCGCTTGCGTCCACCTTTTCCCCTTAGCCGATAAAAGTATTATTTTTGATTTTTTCCCGCCGGCAGCGCTAGGCGCGGCATTGCCTGCCCGCAACTGTTGCAACGTTGCAGGCGGGCGGGAAGGTGTTTTAATGTTTTTATGTTTTAACGCTTTAATGATTGGTTCGGCCATCAGCACCATGCCGGCGCCGCCGCCGTACGGCCGGTCGTCCACCTGCCGATGCGCGCCCTCCGCCCAATCACGCAAGTTGTAAATTTTGATGGCGATGATTTTTTTTTCGAGCGCGCGTTTAATGATGCTCTGGGAAAAGTAAGAGCTGAAAATGTCGGGAAAGATGGTAATGATGTGAAAAGTCATAAATAACCTTATTGTCATTATACCAAAAAACCCCGCAAAATAAGTCGGGGTTTTTGGTTCTAGCTAAGTTTAGAATTTATATCTTTAAATCGTCAACGGCGTCAGTAGAAATTTCTTCGCGCATTGCCCGACGCGGATGGGTACTTCCTTCCGGTTCGGCAATTTTTAAATTAACGCGGGCATTGTTTTGAGCGCCGACGATTTTTAAAAGCGTGCGAATGGACTTAGCGGTCTGGCCGCCTTTACCAATCACATAACCCATATCTTCCGGGTTAGTTTTGAGGGTTAAAAGAACCCCCCGCTCGTCGATTGTTCTCTCGGAGCGTACGTCTTCCGGGTGGGCAACAATTGCCTTGACTATGAATTCTAAGAATTCCTTGTCTGATATTGCCATATTTTTCTCCCTTTCCTCTTGCTTGGGCATTTTAGCCAGCGAAGAAGGCCTTACTAAATAAATTATTCCAATTTCGGAATATCACATTATATTATAACAGATAAATACAAATTGTCAAGAACTAAATTTTAACCCCTATCGGGGCAGTATTTTTAGCCTTTGGTTTCCGCATTTTCTTTTTCCTCTTGCTTTACTTCCTTTACTTCAGCCTTGGTTGCGGTTTTGACCGCAGCCTTTTGGCTGCTCCTTTTAATATGGGTAACATTAACTTTTTTCCCCGAATAAATATTATTAGTTATCAATAAATTATGCATGGTGGGCGAAACTGCCGCTCCGACGGACAGCCAATATTTCACCCGTTCGTTTTTTAGCTCTATTTTTTTGGTGCGAGGGTTGTAAGAACCTAATATTTCCAGCGCCCGGCCGTAAGTATCGCGCGCCTGCTCCGAAATAATAATACGGTAATAAGGCTGTTTCTTTTTGCCGATTCTGGCTAATCTTATTTTTAACATGCGGTTGAATTATAATAATAATAAATTAGTAATTTTTCTCCGATGACGAGTAATACCAGTTTATCCTTTTTAGCATAAATGTCAATTGGGTCAAATAACGCCTTCGGCCGCCGCTGGCTTTGGTTTTTCCGGTTTAACTTTTGGTTCTTCCCCCGGCCCATCCTCGCTTTGCTTGGCGGCCGCTTTATCGGCGGCGGAGGTTCCCAAAGGTTTAACGCTTAGACCTAAGCGATGGGCATCCGGCTCTATCGAAATTACGTAAAAATCATAAGATTTCCCCGCGGTAAATTTGTCATTAATTTTTTCTCCCGGCTTTAAGCCCAAGCTGGAAATATGGGCGAGCGCATGAATGTCATCGTCCAATTGGACGAATAAGCCAAAGGGGTTGACTTTTAATACCGTGCCCGGCGTTTTTTTGTTAAGCTGATACCGCTCGGTTACCTTTCGCCAGGGGTCGGCAATTAATTTTTTTGCCGACAAGAAAATTTTAGCGCCGTCAATGTTAATAATTTCCGCTTTGAGCTTATCGCCGACTTTTATTAAGTCAGCCGGGTTTTCAATCCGCTGCCAAGCCAATTCCGAAATGTGGATTAATCCTTCCAGCCCTTCGCCGAAGCTGATAAAGACGCCGAAACTGGTAACGGCCGTAGCCACCCCCTCGACGATTGAGCCCGGCTTATATTGGGCGATCACGTCTTTTTGTTTGTCGCTCCAGGCTAATTTCTCGGAAACGATTAACTTATCCTCTTTATCGCTCAAGTCCATTACCTTTACTTCCATTTCTTTATTGATAAAGCTTTTTAATTTTTCAAAAATTTTACTTTTATCGCCGCCGCCGACGCGAGGATAGTTTTCCGGGGAAAGTTGGGACACGGGCAAAAAGCCGTTGGTTTGGCCGTAACTGACGATTAAGCCGCCCTTATTAGCTTCTTTAACTTTGACGATAATTATCGCCTGGTTTTCAAAAGCGGCTTGCAACGTTTCCCAAGCTTTTTGGTGGCCGGCGTAACTAAAGGATAACTCTAACTCTCCGTTTTCGTTTTCTAAATCAATCACCGTTGCTTCTATCTCGTCGCCTTCCTTAAGGTTGGCGTACTCCGGCGACTCGCGGTAAAGCTCTTTGCCCCGCACGATGCCTACCATTACTCCGCCAATGTCCAGTTTAATCTCGGATTTAGAGGCGACTATGACCGTGCCTTTCACGATGTCTCCTATTTTAGGCGCCGCTATTTCTTCGTCCGCCAATAATTCCGCAAAGGCGGTTGGTTTAATTTTTTGCTCGGCTGCTTTGTTTGTTTTTGACATGTTTTTATACTTGTGCCGGCTCAAGCAAGCACAAAAAAATTACCCTTAACCCGTTTTCCCGAATTATTTCGGGACTAAAGCCACCGTTTAATGGCCACGAGCCCTTCTAACGCCTTGATTTAGAAGGCTGAATAAGAGGCGTAAATTTTGTTAATACATCAATATTAACGCCGGGGTTAAAAAAAGTCAAGTTTAGGCATTATTAAGCGGGATATTTTGCTCTTTGTCAAAGTTGTCGGAGGAGGAGAATGTTGATACAATAAAGCCATGGAAACCCTGCTGATAATTTTAGTGATAATTTTAACGGCCATGATTGGCGCGATGTTTTTCGTTGTGCAAAAGAAACTGGGCGGAAAGCAAGACGGCCAATCCTTACTCATGCTCCAGCAGCAAATGGGCCAGATGACGCAAACGTTAGACGCTAAGTTAGCGGAAGTGCATAAAGCCAGCCAAGACCAGTTTGGCCGCACGACCGGCATTATGCAGGGCGTGACCGAGCAAGCGCAAAAAATGCTTTCCGCCATCCATTCCCAGAGCCAAAACGCGATTGCCGCCGTGACGGAAAAATTAACCAAATTAGACGAAACCAACAAACAAGTGGTAAATTTTGCCGAGCAGCTGCAGTCGCTGGAAGACATCCTGAAGAATCCAAAGCACCGCGGCATTTTAGGCGAGTACCAGCTGGAAATGGTGCTGAAAAACGTTTTGCCGCCCGCGGCGTATAAATTGCAATACGAATTTGCCGACGGCGAGATCGTGGACGCGGCCATTTTCGTCAAAGACAAGATTATTCCGGTTGACTCAAAATTTAGTTTAGAAAATTACAACCGCATCGTGCGGGAAAAAGACCCGGCCGCGCGCGAACAGCTGGAAAAAGAGTTTAAATTGGATTTAAAAAAGCGCATCGACGAAACCGCCAAATACATCAAACCGAGCCAAGGCACGATGGATTTCGCTTTTATGTTCATCCCGGCGGAAGGAATTTATTATGATTTGCTGATAAACCAGGTAGGGGGGATTAAAGTCAACACGCGCGATTTAATTGAATACGCTTTCAGCCAAAAACACGTCATTATCGTTTCTCCGACCTCGTTCCACGCTTATTTGCAGACGGTGTTGCAGGGTTTGCGCGCGTTGCAGATTGAAGAAAGCGCGAAAGAGATACGGCAGCGCGTGGAACAGCTCGGCAAACATTTAGCGAGTTACGATGAGTATATGAAAAAGCTCGGCGCGAACCTGGGCACGACCGTCAATATGTACAACAGCGCCTATAAAGAGTTTGGCAAAGTGGATAAAGACGTGCTGAAAATTAGCGGCGGCAAAAGCCAGCTGGAGCCACTCACTTTAGATAGACCGAAAACAGAAGAATAATATATCAGTCCATAAAGTCAATAAAGTCGAAAGTCCATAAAGTCAAAGGAATGTTTATATATGACAATAGAAAAATTTGAGGATATTTTAGCGTGGCAAAAAGCAAAACAGCTCACGATTTACATTTACAGATTATTTAGAGATAGCAGAGATTTTGGTTTTAAGGATCAGATACTACGCGCGGTATTGTCAATTATGAATAATATTGCCGAGGGATTTGAGAGGAGAGGAGACAAAGAACTGAAAAATTTCTTGTTTATTGCTAAAGGTTCGTGCGCAGAAGTAAGGTCAATGTTGTATATAGCTTTAGAGTTGGGATATATTAATAAAAACGATTTTAACAATTTATATAATCTAACCACCGAAATTTCCAAAATGCTTTCCGGCTTTATTAAGGCTTTGTATCAATGACTTTAAGGACTTTATAGACTTTAAGGACTTTTGACTAATTCATCCCCATGCAATCTCTTACTTTAACAACCCTGCAGGAAGTAGCTTTTGATTTTAAGCATGATAGCTTTTTATCAAAATCAGCACCGGCGCTGCCCCAGGCGATTATAAAAACGCTCGCTTATTTTGACGTTTTTAATTTTCCGCTGACTGCTTGGGAAATTTATAAATACCTTTGGGTGGAAGATTTAGTTGATAAAAAGGTCAGTTATCTGGCGGTGCGGCGGGCGCTTAATGAATTGACCAACATTAACTATCAAGACGGATTTTATTTTTTGTCCGGGCAAAGCGAACTGGTGCCTTTGCGCAAAAGCCGCCAGCTGATCGCGCGGGAAAAGTATCGGCGAGCGCGCTGGGTGGCGGCATTGTTAAGCGTTTTGCCCTTTACTAAACTGGTCGCGGTCTGCAATTCTTTGGCTTATGACAATACGCGCCCGGAAAGCGACATTGATTTTTTTATCATCACTTCGGCGCGCAAAATTTGGACGGTGCGGTTTCTAGCGACGCTGATGTTGAAACTTTTGCGGTTGCGCCCGACGGCAGCGAGCAAGCAAAATAAAATATGCGTTAATTTTATCGTCGGCGAAGACGCGCTTAATTTGCAGCCGCTGCTGATCGCCGGCGATGTTTATTTTATTTATTGGTTCAAGCAGCTCGTGCCTTTGTACAATCAGGGCGGAATTTTTGGAAAATTCATCAAAGCCAACGATTTTATTGGCAAGGCCGTCAATAACTCCGTGCCGCCGCTGTTTTACAGCCAGAGGAGGATTGAACCTGAAGTGGCATTTAAAACGGCTAAGTTAGTTTTAGAAATAATCAGCGGCGGGGTTTGGGTGGAAAATTTTTGCCAAAAGATTCAACTTAAGCTTATGCCGCCTGCGCTCAAGCAACAGGCGGGCGCGAGCACGGCGGTGGTGATAAGCGACGGCGTTTTGAAGTTCCACGAACGGGACTGGAGGGAGGAATATCGCGACTTATGGAAAAAGCGCATAACAAGTAACAAGTAACACATTCAAGTATGGAGGTATGGGCAAAACAGAAGATAAAATTTATTAAAAAAAGTCAAGAGTATTTATTATATATTTTGATTTTTTTATTGCCCCTGCAAACGCGCTGGATGGCGAAACTGGGAGAACTGAACGGAGGGTATTGGGAATATGGGACAGTAAGTTTGTATGGGACGGATATACTAATTTTTGGGTTACTGCTACTTTGGTTTATTGGTTGGAAATTTTTTGGTGGCCAAATGTCAAATGTCAAATTACAAATTACCAATCAAATCCCAATAACCAATGACAAAAATTCAGCCCTTAATGCTAAAGACTTAATATTAACCCCTAACTTTTTTTGGTGGTTAGTCGGCGCGTTGGAGTTGGTTATTTTTATTTCTGCATTGGCCGCGCCGGATAAATTGTTGGCGCTGTACGGTTACGGGAGATTTTTGTCGGGAGCGGGATTATTTTTTTTACTGACGCAAGTTCGCTACGATAAAGTAAAATTATATTGGAGCGCGGTGGCGGCCGGAGCGGCGCAGTCAACCCTCGCGCTGCAGCAATTTATGACGCAGGCCGTTTTTGCCAATAAATGGCTGGGAATGGCGGCGCAAGAGGCGAAAAATTTAGGAGTATCGGTAGTGGAATTCGGCGACGAGCGTTTCTTGCGCGCTTACGGCAGCTTGCCGCACCCCAATATTTTAGGCGGATTTTTAGCGGTTACTTTGCTCGTTAATATAATTTTATATTTTACCTTATGGCAAAATTGGCAAACGGCTAAAAACATAAAGCAAGAAAAAAAATATCAAGCCGGCTTGATTTTAAGTTTAATATTTTTTATTTTAAATTTTATCGGCTTGCTGCTGACTTTTTCCCGCGGCGCGT